>JBEKLK010000004.1:0-41237 GCA_050010235.1 Rhizomicrobium sp. | reverse complement strand
GCCGACGATGATGGCAGGGACGGTTGCCGCCGCGCAATCGCAGGCGGTCAATACGTTCAACGCGCAGGCCTCCCAGGTCGCGAACACGAATTACAGTGCGGGTAACGTGACTGTAACGATCGCCACTTCAGGCGCCGTGCGCACGGCCACAGTCACTTACGCCGCCGCATCGGTCAACACGTTTCCCAATGTGCTTGGAATGCCGACGATTCCCATTGGCGGCACGTCGCAGGCGACGGCGGGGCTGGCGCCCAACATCAACTTCTATCTTCTCCTGGATGATTCGCCGTCCATGGCGATCCCGGCGACCTCCGCCGGCATCACCCAGATGAACAGCCTCACGTCGAGCACCACCGAGGGCTCATGCGCGTTCGCGTGCCATGAATCGCACCCCTCAACCGATAACCTCGGCAATCCCGGCGGCGAAGACAACTACACTCTGGCGAAAAACAACAGCATCACGTTGCGCATCGACAATCTCAGAACGGCCGCGGAAAACCTTGCGACGACGGCGAAAACAACCGAAACCGGCAGCACGGCCAGTTACCAGATGGCCATCTACACCTTCGATGTGAGCCTCAACACAATCGCCGCGATGACGTCGAATCTCTCGACCGTGGAATCCGACGCCTCGAACGTCAGTCTGCTGGAGGTGTACGACAACAACAATCTGACATCGTCGACCGCCAACAACGACGAGGACACGAACTGGGACAACGCCATGACGAAAATCAATACGGCGATGCCCAATCCCGGCAGCGGCACGAACACAACGGGAGATACGCCGCAGGAAGTGCTGTTCATCGTCACCGACGGCGTTGTCGATGAGGGCGTCAGCAGCACGCCCGCGATCAGCACGGCTTATGGCAGCTACACTGGAAGCCGCCAGCAATCGACCGTCAATCCGGAAACCAGCTCGGGAAACATGCCGGACACCAATTGGTGCACCACCATAAAAAACCGCGGCATTCGGATTGCGGTTCTTTACACGGAATACCTGCCCCTCAACACGTCCGGCTCAGGATCCAATAGCTGGTACACCGATTACGTCGCGCCCATTCAGCCGAATATCGGCACGCAGTTGCAGAATTGCGCCTCGCCGGGGCTCTACTACGAAGTGACGACGGACGGCGATATTTCGGCTGCGCTCTCCGATCTGTTCGATCTGGCCGTCCAATCCGCTTATCTCTCCAAGTAATCCCATCCTGAGTCGAAGCCTCGGGGGGCGCGCGCCCCGTTGCCGGTCCGGCATGTCACTTCGAAATACGGTTAGCAATTGCTGAATCTTTAGCATGCAATCGCTCATCCGAAACGAACCGGTTGATAATAGCTGGCGCGTAACACTGGTCCGGAAGAAACGGGATCGGCGGTGCCGAGGTGTCAGGCCATGCCGGGGTTTAGATCGAGATTTCCAGTGCGCCTGAGGCGGCTTCTGCGCGCGCGCGGACCGCATCAGCTGCTCCGTCGTCAGGACGGAAATGCAGCGGTCGAATTCGCCATGGTGGCGGCGCCGTTTTTTGCACTGCTGTTCGCGATTTTGGAAACCGCGCTGGTCTTTTTCGCCCAGCAGGTCCTCCAGTCCGCGACCACCCAGGCGGCGCGGTTGATCATGACGGGCCAGGCGCAGAGCGGCGCCATGACGGCCACGCAATTCCAGCAGGCAGTCTGCGCGGACGCCGCGACCCTGTTCAGCTGCTCAGGCATCTACGTCAATGTACAGACGTTTTCGTCTTTCTCTTCGGTGTCGCAGCTCAATCCGCTTTCGGGCGGCACTTTCAACAGCAGTTCGATGAACTACAGCATTGGAACTCAAGGCGACATCGAACTCGTCCAGGTCTTTTATCAATGGCCGGTGTACACGGCGCCGCTCGGGTTCAGCCTTTCGAACATGAACGGTAATTCGCGTCTGCTTGTGGCCACGGCGGTTTTCCGCAACGAACCGTACTGACAAGGGCTCGATGTCATGACTTTGGGTGCAAGATTACATCGCTGGTTTTCGGGGCGCTGCAACCTGATCGCCGATCAACGGGGAATGAGCGCCGTCGAGTTCGCGCTGATTCTGCCCGTCATGGTGTTGATCTATCTTGGCGGCTTCGAGCTGACGCAGGCGCTCTCCATCAAACGCCAGGTTTCGCTCACGGCAAGCACCGTCACGAATGTCGTCTCGCAATATACGACCATCAGCGCCAGCCAGCAGATGCCCGATATCCTCAATGCATCGGTGCAGGTTATGACGCCCTATACCACGACGAATGCGACGGTCGTCGTGTCCGGCATCACGATCAGTTCCACCGGCGTGGCCACAGTGGCCTGGAGCCAGGCGCTTCCCAGCGGCTCTGCCCGAACGGTCGGCTCGACAGTCACGCTTCCGGCCGCTCTCGACACGCCCGGCGGTTTTCTGGTTTTCGGCGAAACGACTTACGCCTACACGCCACTGATCGATTACGTCAATATGGGAACGATCAGCCTCTATTCGTCGCTGTATATGCTTCCCCGCGCCTCTACGACGATCAATCTCGCCACCTGAGCCGCGATCAACGCGACGCTCTTATCCGTCCGAGATCGTGCGGTCGATCTGCCACGTCGCAGCCGACACATAAGGCTCGAGACTGAGCCGTCCGACGATCTGCTCCAGAGCGCCATCGTTCCGCGCGGCCGCAACGGCTTGGGCCGTGACCGTCACCTTCGAGGTATCCGCGATATCCTCGCTGTCGATGCGCCGAAGACCGAGCCCCGCCTGGGACAGCGAATGGAGCAGCAGCGATCGCATGTGCGCTTCCTCGGTGCCCTTGCAAGTGACTTCCACGCTGTATTGTGTCTCGGCATTGGTCGCGGTCAGGCTCTGCCGATTGAGCAGGCGCACCAACGGACGCAGAAAAAGATTGGTGGCGATGACGAAGGTCGTCGCAATCACGCTCGGCAGATAATAACCCCCGCCCGAAAAAGTGCCGACCATCGCCGAGCACCACAACGTCGCCGCGGTATTGAGGCCCAGCACATTGATTCCCTCGCGCAGGATGATGCCCGCGCCGAGGAAGCCGATGCCGGTGACGATCTGGGCCGCGATCGGCATCGGATCGCCACGTCCGATCAGGCTCCCGAAAACCACGAATCCGCTCGCGCCCAGCGCGACAAGCGCATTGGTCCTGAGGCCTGCGGTCTTCTGCCGCCACTGGCGCTCGAAGCCGATCGACGCACCCAACAGGAGCGCAAGCCCGAGCCGCGCAACGATCGCAACCAGATCGACGGGCAAAGAGGTATTGAAAATTCCGGCCATAATCGCTTCCGAGAGTGCGAGGTTCGTCAGGTCAGGTAGGAGTGGATGATTCCGATCAGTTCCTCTGCCGCATGCCTCCGATCCTTGGCGGGCAATTCTTCATCGGCCAGCAGATATTCCCGCACATGCTCTTCCAGGATCTCCGCCATCAGTCCGTCGATCGCGCCGCGCGCCGCGGTGACGCGCTGGATCAGATCCGAGCAGCTTGCTTCGCCGGTGAGCGCGCGCTCGACCGCATCCACCTGTCCGCGAAGCCGCCGCACGCGATTGACCATCCCGCGACGGTCGCGCAATGCATGCGGTAATTTTGCCGCTGGCGCCGCTGCAGCTCCACCGGATTGCCTGGATACAGCCCGCAATTTGCGATTCATTTCTGTCACCCTTGGCGTTTAGGATTCGTCGCAGGCAATTCGACGGGAACGCCGTCACCTGTCTTGACGTTATACCAGCCGGGGTATATCTGCAAGATACCCATAGGGGTATAAACCTCTTGTGAGAGAGCGCCGGCGGCCCCATTCGCCGCCCAAGACGGGGGATGTCCATGCGCAACAGTTTTGCTCGTATCGCGCGAACATGGACCCCGTCCGTGTTCGGATCGCTGCTGCTTCTTTCCACCGCGGCATTCGCCCAGTCCGAGCAGGCCGGGACGGCGCAGAGCGCCACACAGGGCGATTCCTCCGGGGATGAAACCTGGAGCCTGCACGGCCAGACCACCTTTACGGATCAATATCATCCGGCCTTCACGTCCCCCTATCGCGGCGCGAACAGTCTCGACCCCGGCAGCCGCGGTGACGAGACATTCGACCTGACGATGTTCGCTGGCCTGCGGCTTTGGGATGGCGGCGAAGCCTACATCAATCCCGAAATCGACCAGGGCTTCGGCGTCAGCGATACGTTGGGCGTCGCGGCATTCCCCAGCGGCGAAGGCTACAAGGTCGGCTCGGTTCCCCCTTATTTCCGACTGCAGCGTCTGTTCTTCCGCCAGACCTTCGACCTCGGTGGAGAAACCCGAAAAATCGATCCTGACGCCAACCAGCTCGGCGGCGAGCGCACCGCGGACAATCTGATCGTCACGGCGGGAAAGATCTCCGCCGTCGACATCTTCGACACCAACAGCTATGCGCACGATCCGCGCGGCGACTTCCTCAATTGGGCCGTGATCGACTCGGGCGCCTACGACTATGCGGCGGATTCGTGGGGCTACAGTTACGGCATCGCCACCGAGTGGACACAGGACTGGTGGACGCTTCGTGCAGGATTGTTCGATCTTTCGAAGGTCCCCAACGAAAAACATCTCGAAACCAATTTCAGCCAGTTCGAACTGGTGAGCGAAATCGAAGAGCGCCACACGCTGTTCGGGCGCGACGGCAAGTTGAAGCTGCTGGGCTTCCTCAATCGCGGCCGGATGGGAGATTACAACGACGCCGTCGCATTCGGTGAACTGACCCACACCACGCCGAATACCGCGCTGGTGCGCAACTACGCCTCACGGCCGGGCGGCGCTCTCAATTTCGAACAGGAAGCGATCGACAATCTGGGCGTTTTTGTGCGTGCAAGTCTCAATGACGGCAGCAAGGAGGCGTACGAATTCACCGAAATCAATCGCTCCGTCGCCGTCGGCCTGTCGCTCAAGGGAGCGGGTTGGTCCAGGCCGGACGATTCTGTTGGCTTCGCGGAGGAAGCCGCCGGAATCTCGCAGGCTGCGCGCAATTATTTCGCGGCCGGCGGCCTCGGAATCCTGATCGGCGACGGTCAATTGCCCCATTACGGATTCGAGAACGTGCTCGAAACCTATTACAGCGCCAAGCTTGCGAGCTGGTTCACCGCGACCCTCGATTATCAGTTCGTCGCCGACCCCGCCTACAACCGCGACCGGGGGCCGGTGTCCTTGTTCGCAGTGCGGCTCCACGGCGAGTTCTGAGGGTCCGCCGATCAATTTGCGGACCGCGGCTTTCGCCACTAGCTTTGGCGCGGGCGCAACGAGCAGGGAACGCGCATGAACCCGGTCCTCAAATGGGCCGGCGCCGTCGCGGGCGCCGTGGTTCTCGTTGCTGTCCTCGTTCCGGCGTATGTCTATGTCGAATCCGAAGCGATCATTCAGCGCCGCTATCCGCTGCCGTCCTCCACGGTCCACGCCGTTGCGACGCTCAAAGCGATTGCGCGCGGCAAGCACCTGATCGCGATCGCGGGCTGCAGCGGATGCCATGGCGCCGATCTGCAGGGCCGGCTTCTGGTCAAGAACGCGATCCTGCCCGTCTGGTCTTCGAACCTGAATCTCATGGCCGCAACGATGCCCGACGACGAGTTCGAGCGCGCGATCCGCTTCGGCATCAAGCCGGACGCCACAAGCACCTGGGCGATGCCGTCTTATGACTACACCTATATGAGCGAAGACGACGTGATCGCGATCGTGTCCTATCTGCGCACGCTTGCCCCGGCCGGACCGTCGCGACCGGAGCCCCAATTCGATTTGCGCGCGCGTCTGGCGCTTCTCGAAGGCGATCTTGCGCCCATCGCGCCGGACACGCTGGAAAGCCCGTCATCGCTCGATCTGGGCCCGCGCTACGACGGCGGCCATTATCTCGCCCGCGTTACCTGCGGGGAATGCCACGGCACGGACCTGACGGGAACGCGCGTGGTGCCCGATCTCGTCGCCGTCTCGGCTGTGCTCAGGACGATGCCGCAGCTCGCGCGCAGCCGGTTCCACGCTTTCGCCGATTACGAGATCGATGCGCTTTACGATTATCTCGATGCCCGCGCAAAGGCGCTCAAGCCGGACCGGCGCTGATGGAAACGCCGTCCATCCGATCGTGTTAGGGATTCCCGGGGCCGCGTGGTACCCGAAGGCCGCAAATCCCAACCTGGCCCATCTCATGACCTCTCGTCCTCTCCTGCGGCTGAAGCCGCGCGAAGGCCGCCGCGCGCGGGCCGGTGCGCCGTGGATGTTCTCCAACGAGATCGAGATGAGCAATGTGGCCAAGGCGCTGCCGGCGGGCAGCCTGGTCTCGGTCGCAGGCGATGACGGGCGCCCTTATGGCACCGGCTATTTCAACCTCAAAAGCCTCATCGCCGTGCGGCTGTTCGAGGGGGCGGCCGATGAAGAGATCGACGCCGCGTTTTTTGCCAAACGATTCCGTCGTGCGCTTGCATTGCGCGAGGCGCTCTATGCCGAACCTTATTATCGCCTCGTCCATGCCGAAGGCGACGGGTTGCCCGGATTGTCCGTCGATCGTTTCGGCGACACCTGCGTCGTGCAGGTGACGACGGCCGGCATGGAGGCATTGCTCGAGCCTATGCTCGAAGCATTGGACGCGGTCGTTGCGCCGGCACAAGTGATCCTTCGCGCCGACACACCCGCCCGCACGCTCGAAGGACTTCCATCCTATGTGCGCGCCGCGCGGGGCGAATTGTCGTCGCGCGTGAGCGTCCTGGAGAACGGCGCGCGCTATTTCGCGGACCCCGCAGGCGGACAGAAAACGGGCTGGTACTACGACCAGCGCGACAACCGTGCATTCATGGCGGCGCTTGCGAAGGACAAATCGGCGCTTGATACCTATTGCTATACGGGCGGATTTGCCATTGCAGCGGCCCGCGCAGGCGCCGTCGAAGTCAGCGCGCTCGACAGTTCCGCGCCGGCACTCGCCCTGGCGGAGGAAGCCGCGGCTGCGAACGGCATCGAGCGCGCGTGCAATTTCGTGAAGGCCGATGTGTTCGAAGAGCTCGAGCGTCTTGCGGGAGCGGGCGAAAAATTCGACATCGTGATCGCAGACCCGCCGCCTTTCGTGAAAGCGCGCAAGGATCTGGAACCCGGCGCCAAAGCCTATCGCAAACTGGCGCGGCTTGCGGCCGGGGCAACATCTCCCGGCGGATTCCTGTGTCTGTGTTCCTGCTCGCACAACATGCCGATGGAGCGCTTTGCCAACGAATGCGCCATCGGCATTGTCCGCACTGGCAGGCGCGCGGCTTTGATACGGCAGGCCGGCGCGGGTCCCGACCATCCCGTCCATCCCATGCTGCCGGAAACCGCTTATCTCAAGACGCTGGTGTTCGCGCTCGATTGAGCATCGCGCGGCTTGATCGTGGCCGCCAGCGGCACGGGCAATCCGGTCCGTTTGCTCCAGCCCGCATAGATGATCGCGAGCTGGGGCTTACGAAACCCTTCCACGGTCTTTGTCGTGTCGTCGACGACGAGTGTCTCGGGAGCCGCAGCGCTCGTCGGCGACCATTGCGGCAGTCCCGCGCCGTTGGGATTTCCGGTCTTCGCAAAATTCGTCCAGTAGCCTTCCATCATCGTGGCGATGCTTTTGTCCTTGTCCGTCGCGAACTTTATCTTGGCGGCAAAGTTCGGGTCCCTCGAAAGCCCGGTAAACCCGAACACGAACGGGATTTCGCCGCCATGGCCGACACCGCTCGAAAACATGCGCAAGGCATCGTAGACATAATCGAAGTGGTAGACATAGGCGGGCTGGCCAAACTTCGTCTCGAAGGTTGCGAGACCCTGCGCACCGGAGGCGAACAGCGCATCGGCGAAGACCTGGCGGGCAAACTGATCGTTGGTGAGCTTGCCGTCCGCCTCGTAGACCTTGCGCACATCCGGAAGCGCATCGCCGAACGGCTTCAGCATGTCGTCATTCGACATATGAATGGCCTTCATCAGCGTCGCTTCATCGCTGTTCGAGCCTGCGAGATAGGGCACGTGCGCCATTTTTCCCTGCGCAAAAAGTGCGGCCGGCTGATCGGTGAGCACTGTCCCGTCGACGAACGGTGCGGGCTGAATTGGTTGCATCTTCGCCTCGTCGGCAAGGATTGCGTCCACGCCGAGTCCGCGCAGTTTTGCCAATGCATCGGACGACGCGGCCGCCGCGTTCTCCAGCGCCGCGAACGCAACGGAATTCTGTTGCGCCTGCGCAGAGGTGCCGATGGTCCACAATCCCAGCCCCGATTCCGAAATGGCCTTTGCGAACAATCCGCGTGCGAGCGGTGACGCGGTCAGATCGTTGACGCTCATGCCGCCGGCCGACTCGCCGAAAATGGTGACGTTCGAGGGATCGCCGCCGAATGCCGCGATGTTCTTTTGAACCCAGTTCAGGGCCGCGATCTGGTCGAGCAAACCGAAATTGCCCGTCGGCTCGCCGGGATTTGCCGCTGCCAGCGCGGGATGATCGAAGAAGCCGAGCCAGCCCAATCGATAATTGAGTGTGACGACGACGACGCCTCGCTCGGCCAATTCCACGCCGTCATAAATCGGGGACGCGGAACCGCCGATGACGAACGAGCCGCCGTATATCCACACCATCACGGGCAGCTTTGCGCCTGGCGCGCTGTTCGGCGTCCAGACATTGAGCGTCAGGCAGTCTTCGCTTTGCGGCAGTTGCACCCGACCCGGCAGATTGGGTTGTGGGCAGACGGGCTCGAATGCGCTCGCATCGCGCACACCATGCCAGCCGGGCGCCGCTTGCGGCGCGCGCCAACGCAGCGGACCGACCGGGGGAGCCGCGAACGGTATGCCTTTGAACGTCGAGATCGCGCCGTCGCTCGCGCCGGAAAGCGTGCCTTGCGCAATTCTGGCTTGGGGTTGTGCCCACGCCGGCAGAGCCGTCAGACAGGCCAAAGTCACGGCAAGCGCAAAACGGCGCATCGATACCTCCGAGGGATAGTTCGTTGCATTGAACGACAGCCCGGACGAAAGCCGTCGGTCAAGCAGGTTTCGCTCATTGCGGCATGAAATTCAAATCGAAATCTGGGTGCCCAGTTCGACGACCCGGTTGGGCGGCAGGTGATAGAAGCGGACAGGCGACAATGCCGAAGAGGCGAGCCTCACATAAAGCCACGTGCGCCATTTTCCGAGAGCGGGATGTTCGGCCGGGACCAGCGTTTCGCGCCCGATGAAAAAGGTCGTGGTTTCGACGTCGAGGGCGAGCCCGAAGGCGCGCGCGGCTTCCAATGCGAGGGGCACGTCCGGCGTTTCGAAGAAGCCGTAATGGATATTGATGCTGAAGAAACCCTTACCCAGCTTTTTCACTTCGATGCGCTTGGAGGGAGCGACGAGCGGCGCGTCTTCTGCTGTCACATGCGCCAGAACGATCCGTTCGTGGAGCACCTTGTTGTGCTTGAGATTGTGAAGCAGTGCGCCCGGCACCGCGTCGTTGCGGGCGGTGAGAAATACGGCGGTGCCCGCTACGCGCACCGGCGTTTTGTCGGCACGTTCGAGGAAGAGATTGAGCGGCAACGATTCGCTGCGGATCTTCTCCAGATGAGCGCGGCGGCCCAGGCGCCAGGTCTCCATGAACAGGAAGACCGCCGCCGCGATCGCCAGCGGCAGCCAGCCGCCCTGTACGATCTTGAGCGAATTGGCAGCGAGGAACGAAAGATCGATCAGTCCGAGGGGCACGAAGACCGCCAGCGCCCAACGAGCGCCCCAACCCCATTGGCGGGCGGCCACGATGGCACAGAGGAAGGTGCTGATCACCATCACGCCCGTCACCGCGATGCCGTAGGCCCAGGCAAGCGCATCGGAACTGCGGAAGATGAGTACGATCAGCACGACGCCGACACCCAGAACCGCATTTACGCGCGGCACGTAAATCTGACCTTCCTCGGCCGCAGACGTGTGGCGGATTTCCATGCGCGGCAACTGGCCCAATTGCACAGCCTGTCGGGTGATCGAATAGACGCCGGAAATGACCGCTTGCGATGCGATCACGGTTGCAACCGTTGCCAGCGCCACCAGCGGGTAATGCGCCCAATGCGGCGCCGAATCGAAGAACAGGTAATCAAGCGCCTTGGGATTGCGTAGAAGTGTTGCGCCTTGTCCGAAATAGTTCAGCACGAGGGCCGGCAAGACGAGATAGATCCACGCGTTGCGGATAGGCCCTTTACCGAAATGACCCATATCGGCGTAGAGCGCTTCGCAACCGGTAACGGCGAGCACCACAGCGCCCAGCGCCACGAATCCGGTCCACGGCGCACGCAGAAAAATCAGGATGGCGTAGTAGGGATTGAGCGCACCGAGAATCGCGGGCGTGCGCAGAATCGCGAAAATTCCGATCACCGAAAGAGTCGCAAACCACAACAGCATGATCGGACCGAACAATCTTCCGATCGCGGCCGTTCCGCGGCTCTCCATGAGGAACAGGCCGATCAGAATAGCCAGTGTGAGAGGGATGACCAGCGGCACGAGGGTCGTGCTCTCCGCGCCGAGGCCTTCGACGGCGCTGAGGACCGAAATGGCAGGCGTCAGCATGCCGTCGCCGAAAAACAGCGCGAGGCCCAGGATTGCCGCGACGCCGATCCAGCGCTTGAAGCGCCGTCCGATCCGATGCGAGCGGTGCGCTAGAGAAGCAAGCGCAAGCACGCCGCCTTCGCCGTCATTGTCGGCCCGCATGATGAGCGTGACGTATTTGAGCGTCACCACGATCATCAGCGACCAGAAGATCAGCGACAGCGCCGCCATGACGGCAAAATGGAGCGGCAGCGACGCGCCGATCGCCTGCACCGAGTTGCGCATGGCGTAAAGCGGGCTCGTGCCGATATCGCCGAACACGACGCCCAGCGCGCCCACCGTCAATGCGGTGACGCTGCTGCGCGCGAGGTGCGCCTGCGCCGCCTGCGGCGGCGCGAGGTCCCCTGCATCGGCCGGGATGTCCGTCATTTTACGCTGAGGTTCGCTCACATTGGCTCGGGGGCCGGGTCCATCTTCAGGCGGGTTGAGGCGAGGCTCGCGAGTTAAACGCGTAAACCTTGCCAATGTACCCTGATGGCCGCGTTCGCCTCCCTCACGGCCGTCCCGGCCGTCTTCGAGGGCCGGGAAAATAGGGACGTGTTCACCCCCGCGATAGAGGGGAGAGGCAGTATGGCGCACAAAGGATCTTCAAGCCATTGATTTGGATGAAAGATCGATCAATTCATCGCGACGCGATCATTGCCGTCCGCCGGTCCCGGTCCGATGAATCCCTGGACGACATAGGTGCGAATCCCCCACGAACCCGCGCGCGGGTTCCAGACGCGGATTTCACTCCAGTCGTTGTCCGGGCTGACGTCCACCACGGGGTCGTCGAGATAGATCGCGCCGTCATTGAGCCAGTTGGCATGGTCGATGCGGATTTCCCGGTCCGACACCATCCGGCTTACGACAGCCACGTGACCCCGTCCCGGACCCGCATAGCCCGTGAGGACCATCACCGCGCCCAGGGCAGGCGTCGAAGTTCGCGCGAAGCGGCCTGCGGCCTGGTCCCACCAGGTACCGGCATCGCCGAACAGATTGATGCCCGAACGCGCCCGCGCATAAGGCACGCATTGCAGAGGCGTTTTGGGGGTTTCGATATGCGTACCGCTGCGCGAGCCTGTTTCGGTATCGTAGGCGACGCGGTTATCGGACGTGCTCGCGCAGGCATTGAGGAGCAGCAAAAAAAAGGCCGCCGCCGCGAACCGAACTGGAGACCCCACCATCTAAAAGTCCCCTTGATTGCCGCTCAAGCAGCGGCGGCCATGTCCGACACCTTAACCCCCACGGCCAAAGGCCGCGTTAGATCAATCGCTCAAATTTGAATGACTAAAATTGAATCGAATTCGCTTCGTATTCGCCGCGCGCGAGCTCGCGCGAATTCTATTCGCTGCGGGCGATTTCGCGCGCCGACACCTTGCCGGTTCCGCTCCAACCCATTGCTCCGATGGACAATAATCCTGCCGCAGCGAAAGCGAAGAATGGCGCACTCCAGGCCTGCTCGGCAATAGCGAAGACCGGCAGCAGGAAGCCGGCGGCAAGTTCCGGCCCGCCGCGCCAGCCGCCGGAATAGGCTTCCCCCGCCCTTTGGGTACGGGTGAACACCATGCTCGCGTTCGAAAACGCCTCGAATGTCGCCCGCGTATTGGAAGGAATGAGGCCGCTGGGGAAAATCACCGCCAGCAGCAAGGTTTGCGCGAGGCACGGCTCACCCGCGCGTTTCAGGATCGCCTGACCGGCATAGAGATAGCTCACGCTTGCAGTCAGTCCGAGGGCCGTCACGGCAAGGCCTAGTTCGGCGACGGCTTGGAGATAGACCACGCCCATCGCCATCAAAGTCAGGCTGATCGCAGCACTCGCGCAGGCCAATGTGTAGAATGCGAACTGGCAGATCTGCAGCGTCACCGCGGCCTTTTTCCAGGCCGGCAACGTGCTCGTCCAGATCGCGGGAAGCAGCTTGCGCGCGACTTGCGCGTGGCCCTTGGTCCAGCGCGCCTGCTGTGCGCGCCACGCGGCGGCCGTCTCCGGCAATTCGCCCGGCACCTCGACTTCGGAGATCATCGCCGCGCGCCAGCCTTTCAGCGTGCAGCGGATGCTGAGATCGAGATCCTCGGTCAACGTATCGCCCGTCCAGCCGCCTGCATGATCGATGGCAGCCCTGCTCCACACGCCCGCCGTTCCGTTGAAAGAGAACGGAACGCCGGCACGGAAGCGCGCTTCCTGCTCGATGGCGAAATGACTGTCGAGCAGAAAGCCTTGCGCGCGCGTCAGCCAGTTGCGTTCGCGATTGTTATGACCCCAACGCGTCTGAACGAAGGCAAGCCCTTGGTCCGCCATCAGCGCGGGGACGGTTCGCCTTAAGAAATCTGACGGCGGCACGAAATCCGCGTCGAAGATCGCCACAAAGGGCGCTTCGGAATGCTTGAGGCCGAAAGCGAGATTGCCGGCCTTGAAGCCCGCGCGTTCGCCGCGCCGGAGCACGGAAAATTTTAGGTTCTCGGGCACCGCCTGTTTGGCCGCTGCGAGAAGCGCCTCGTGGCCGTCGACGTGACCGTCGTCCAGCAGCTGGATTTCGAGCCGGTCGCGCGGCCAGTCAAGCCGCGCAGCGGCTGCCGCGACGCGTAGCGCCAACGGTCCCTCATCGCAGACGGGCAACTGCACCAGGACATGGGGGAGTGCTTCGTCGGGCAGAAGCGGCACGCGCACCCGGCGGGCGGGCTTGAAGAAGCGCAGGAGCGAAAGCGCGCCCAATTGCGCGGAAAACAGCGCCAGGGTCACCAGGACCATCGCCAGGGCACATTGGAGGATCAAGGACAGGCCGGACATGGCGAACGGTTCGGACCCCACTCTTTGGACCGGCGCCGTCTTTGCGACGGCATCCTGGGCGTGACACGCGCGAAATAGAACGCGAACGATGTAAATTAGGTGCGAGGCCAATGTGTGACGGGGCGGTTTCTTTCGCAAGGGCGAAGAACGGTCGTCAGTCCAAAGTCCGCCGGAATCGGGCCAAAGCGAGGCTTCCGGCCGCGAACATAAAGAGAATCAAGGGCCAAAGATTGGGCCAGATTTCGCCAAAGTCGTTGCCCTTCAGCAGAATGCCCCGAACGATCCTCAGAAAATGGGTGGCGGGCAGTATTTCCCCGATCCATTGCGCCCAGATCGGCATGCCTTGAAACGGGAACGCGAAACCCGAGAGCAGGATGGCCGGCAAGAGGAAGAACATCGTCATCTGCATCGCCTGCAGCTGATTCTGGGCGATGGTCGAGAAGGTATAACCCACGGCCAAATTGGCACTGATGTAGAAGACGAGGGCCACGGCCAGAAGCCCGAACGATCCGATCATCGGAACGTCGAAGACAATTTTCGCCACCAGGAGAATGATCGTGCTTTGCACTGCGCCGATCATGATGTTCGGCGTGATCTTGCCGATCATGATCTCCAGCGGCGTCGCCGGCATCGCAAGCAGATTCTCGTATGTGCCGCGCTCGCGTTCGCGTGTCAGCGACAGGCACGTCATCAGCACCATCGTCATGGTCAGGATGACGGCCAGCAATCCCGGAATGATGTTGTATTGCGTGATCGATTCCGGATTGTAGAGAAGGTGCGAGATCACGTTGAAGGGTGGCGGACCCTGCGCGCGGGCGGCGAGCGGACCCACCAGATCGTCACGCAAGGCGGTGGTCGCCAGGCTGTTGATGGCAGCCAGCGCATAGGAGCCGGCCGCCGGATCGGTCGCATCGGTTTCGACGACGAGGTCGGGCTGGGTCCCGCGCACGATATCGCGCGAAAAATTCTCCGGAATCTCGACAACGAAGAGAACCTTGCCTTCGTCCAGAAGTTGGCGCGCTTTCCTGGGCGAATTGGTCTCCCCAACGATGTCGAGATAGCTCGAGTTCTTGAGCGCCGCCACGATTGAATTGCTGAACGTGCCGGGATCGTCGATCGAGATCGCCGTCGGCAGCGCCTTCGGGTTGAGATTGATCGCGAATCCGAACAGGAAAAGCTGCATCACCGGAACACCCACGATCATGCCCAGGGTCAGCGGGTCGCGGCGCATCTGGAGAAATTCCTTCGCCAGCATCGCGCCCAATCGCGCCAGAGAAAAACCCCGGCTCATTGCGCCTGCTCCTGCAGGTGAATGAATACGTCTTCCAGACTGGGCGGCGATTCCTGAATGGTGATGCCGGGATCGTTGCGATAGGGGGCGAGCGCGCGTTCGAGCGCTGCCCGGTCGAGCCCGGTCACATGCAGCGCCGCGCCGAAGAATGCGGCATGTTCCACGCCGGGTTCGTCGAGCAGTCGTTGGGCAAGCTTGCGCACGTCCTCGCCTTCGACGACGAAGGTGAACAGCTTCGATTGGGCGATGACTTCGGCGACGGTCCCGCGCGCGATCAGCTTGCCGTTCATGATGTAGACGATGCGATCGCAGCGTTCGGCTTCGTCCATGTAGTGTGTGCTGACGAGGACCGTGAGCCCGGCGTCGCTCAAGGTGTGGATCTCCTCCCAGAAGTCGCGGCGCGCCTTGGGATCCACTCCCGCCGTCGGCTCGTCGAGCAGCAGTAGCTTCGGCGCGTGCAGCATGCAGGCTGCCAGCGCCAGCCTCTGTTTCCAACCTCCCGACAGTGCGCCGGCCATTTGATGCTGACGTTTGACCAGACCCAGACGCTCGAGAGTCGAATCGACCTTCGATTTGCGGTCGTCGAGTTCATACATGCGCGCCACGAAATCGAGATTCTCGCGGATCGAAAGGTCTTCCCAGAAGCTGAACCTCTGGGTCATGTAGCCGGTCTCGCGTTTGATCTCTTCTGCCTGCGTGCGAACGTTGTAACCGAGGCAGGTGCCTTCGCCCGCGTCCGCGCGCAGCAATCCGCACAGCATGCGGATGGTCGTCGTCTTCCCCGAGCCGTTGGGCCCGAGAAATCCCCAGACCTCGCCTTCCGGCACCGCAATATCTACGTGATCGACGGCCATCTTCGTGCCGAAATGCTTCGTCAGCCCGCGGACGTCGATGGCAAGAGTCTCGCTCACGTGCCGAGCGGCCGGACTTCGACGGGCTCGCCGGGATTGAGCTTCAACCCGCCGGGCGCGCGCGCTTCAAGTTTGAACACCAGTTTTTGGCGGCTATCGAGGCTGAAGATGACCGGCGGAGTGAATTCCTCCTGCTGGGCGATGAAAGTGATTTTCGCCGTCAGGTTCGCCGCGCATCCGTCGCAGGAGATCGCGACGTTCTGGCCGAGTTTGACGTGCGCGAATTCGGATTCGGGCACGAAGAAACGCACAAAAACATTTGCGGGTGGCAGCACGGAAACGACGGGTGTGGAAGCGGGCGCATATTCGCCCTGGAAGAAATAAATGTCCTGCACCTGGCCGTCGACCTGCGACACGATATGGCGTTGCGACAGCTGATATTGGGCGTCGGTGAGCGCGCCTTCCATCTGCCTGATCTGTCCTTCGAGTTGATCGATATGCGCCTGCGATTCGCGGAACGCCGCGAGCGTGGAATCGAAGGTAGATGGCACGCCCGCGCGAGCGTTCGCGAGTCCCGTCTGCCGTTTCAGTTCGGTCTGTGTGTACGCATTATTGGCCTGCTCCTGGGCGAGTTCCGCTTTCGCTTGCGCAAGATTGGCTGCGGCCTGATCGCGCACGGCCGTTTCATGCGTGTTGTCGAGCGAGAACAGAAAGTCGCCGCGCTTGACCGGCTGTCCGCGTTGCACGGCGAGATGCGTGACCCAGCCGGGCTGCGGCGCACCGATTAACGAGTAGTCGCCTTCGCCGTAACCGAGCCATGCCGGCGGCTTGTGATCGCCGCATGCCGCGAGCAGCAAGAGGAAAATGAGGGACAATCGTTTCATGGTGTTTCCTCCGCGCTGCAGGCGAGACCTCTGAGCAGCACCTCGATATGCGTGTCGATCAGTCCTTCGAGGTCGTAGGCTTCGGAATCGATTTGCGAAAACGTCGTGCGCCAGACGGCCGCCAGCAAAATGGGAGCGATGCAAAGCCGCGCGGCGTGCTCGGGTGCGATATCGCGGAATTCGCCGCGCGCGACCCCTCGCGAAATGACGGAGCCCAGAGCGGTGAGGCCTTTCTCCACCACCTCGTCGCGATAGAAACGCGCCAGCTCGGGGAAATTGCCGAATTCGGCGATAACGATCTTGGGCAATACGACCCGATCGCTGGTGCAGACGAATTGTCCGATGGTGCGCAGCATCCCGCGCAGGAGTTCGGACGCGGAGCCTTCGAAGCGTCCAGCGGCCTCGGCAACGCGTCCCAACGTATCGCCGATGGAGTCGCGCACCAGCGTTTTGAAGACGGCTTCTTTGCCGTCGAAATAGAGATAGATCGTCCCTTTGGTGACTCCGGCGCGCGCCGCGATGTCGTCCATGCGCGCGGATGCATAGCCCTTCTCGGCGAACACCATGAGGGCGGCATCCAGGATTTCCTGAGGCCTTGCCTCCTTGCGCCGCCGCCACCGGGCGGGAGTGTCGATATCCGTGTGCATGGGGAATTGTAAGTAACTAACCGGTCAGTTACAAATAGAAAATGCCATGTTCCCGCCGCTTGCTATCGTGCCGGCATGAAAAAAGCTGTGAATCGACTGGTTTTCTCGGCAGCAGCGCTCGCCTGGCTGACAGTTTCCGCCTGCGCGCCCGAGCAACCCTATTTCGGACCCAAGGACGCGGAGCATCCCACGGGTTACACGGACGAGAAGCTCGACCAGAACCGCTACCGCGTGACCTATTCCGGCAGTTCGGCCACCGACCGGGAAACGGTGGAAAACTTCCTGTTGCTGCGCGCCGCCCAGGTCACCGTGCAGGCAGGAGCCGACGCTTTCATGTTCGATATGCGCGATACCAAGGCGCACACGACCTATTTGTCCGATTTCATCGGCTGGGGCCCGCGACCCCATTTTGGTTGGTACTGGCACAATTGGCCTTACGACGATGAAGTGGAAACCCAACCGGTCACGCGCTTTCAGGCCTATGCCGAAATCGTTCTCTTGACCGATGCACAGGCGGCAAAAGAACCACGCGCCATCAATGCGCAGTCCATCATCCAGCGGCTGGGACCCTCTGCAGCTCCGCCGCCGCCATCCCATTGACGAGACATCCCGGGTCCGGGCTTAACGCACGAACGCGGCCGATCCCGCCGGGCTCTTGGAGATTTGGAACTCTGCAATGAAGCAAACTGTTGCCGGCATTGTCCTGGCGGCGCTTTTTCTCGCCGGGATTTATCTCGCGCCCCGCTACTTTCCGATTCCCGTTCCGCGGGGCTCCGCGACCGTTGCCGCGGTGGCGCCGGGGTTCGTCGGCCAGAAGCAATTCGGTCCGTGGATTCTCACCTGCCCGCCCTCGCAATCCACGGCACAACCTTCGGCCGGCGACGCGAACGCGCTGGGACGCTGCCGCACAGTCATTCCCTTTTACGACAGAACCGATCGCGATCGGATTGTCATGGCGGTCGCCTTCCGCACGCTGGGCAAGACGAACGTGCTGGCCATGGTTGTGCGATTTCCGCCCTGGGCCAACAAGGGCGACGACGTCGTTCTGAAGGCGGGAGCGACCGGATTCAGACTTCCGGTCTATCAGTGCGTCAGCACCATCTGCGTCGCGGCGGTCGCGATCGGACCTGCTGCCCAAAAACTGATGATTGCGGTCAAGGAAGTCGAAATTCTGTTTCCGCCGGGCAGCGATGGAAAACGCCATGGCGTGCGGATGCCTACAACGGATATTCCGGCTGCATGGGCGGGACTGCGCAAAGCCCAAAGCTGAATCTCCAGCCGAAGCTGTGGCGAAGGTTTCGGCCGCACGCAGGAGGGCAAGTCGCCGCGACGACTCGCCTCTATGTCTCAGCGTGCCTGAGCAGGAATCTCGACTCGTCGCCCGCCCGTTCGGCCAACAGCACCTCATAGCCTTCCTGGCGGCACATATGCGGCACGTCGATAATCGCCATGGGATCGTCGGCCAGGACCTCGATCGTCGATCCGGCACCGCTGCGTTCGAGCGCGCGGCGGGCAAAAAGCGCCGGCAGCGGACATTTCAATCCGCGCAGATCGACAACCTCACATTCCGTCGCATGCGTCTGTCTTGACGACACGGGTTCGCCACCCAATCCTCGCGCCTCGATACAGGGACGAATCGCCGATGACGCTGTTCGAAGGTATCTCGCGCGAGGCCACCTATATCACGGGCATCGGGCGCTCGCTCCTGCGCATGCGCCATGTGAAGCCGGATTCGCCGATCACCATCGTGGATATCGTCTCCGGCTTTGCGCGCAAGGCTCCCGCCAGCACGGCCGTTCTCTTCCAGGACCGGCTTGTCTCCTATGGCGAGTTGGAGGGCGGCGCCAATCGCTACGCCCATTGGGGTGCTGCGGTCGGCATCCGTCGCGGCGACGTCGTGGCGCTCCTGATGGAAAACCGTCCGGAATATCTGATCGCGTGGCTCGGGCTCTTGAAGTTGGGCGCGGTCGTTGCCCTCATCAACACCAATCTGCGCGGGTTTCCGCTCGCCCATTCGATAGGCGTCGCCGCGGCGCGCCATCTGATTCTTGGCAGCGAGTTGGCCGAAAACTATTCGGAAGCGCGTGCGCAGATCGACAATCCTCCCACGGCCTGGGCGACGGGCCGACCTGTCGAGGGTTGCGAAGATCTGGATCGGGCGCTGGCCGCGGCTTCGCCGGCGCCTGCCGATCCGGCCTGGCGCGCAGGCGTCACGTGCAAGGACAAGGCATTCTACATCTTCACGTCCGGCACGACCGGCCTGCCCAAGGCCGCGAACATCAGCCATATGCGCATGCTGTTTATGATGTACGGCTTCTCCGGCGCGCTGAACGCGCAGACCACTGACCGGATGTACAATGTCCTGCCGCTCTATCATTCCGCGGGCGGCATCTGCGCTGTCGGAACCGCGCTGACGGCGGGCGGCGCGCTCGTTCTGCGGCGCAAATTTTCCGCGCAGGAATTCTGGAGCGATTGCGTCAAATACCGCCCCACCTTCTTTCAATATATCGGCGAGTTGTGCCGCTATCTTTTGAACGCGCCACACAGCCCCGATGAGCGGGCGCACCATCTGCGTGCCATCACCGGTAACGGACTGAGGCCCGAAATCTGGCCCATTTTCCAGGAACGTTTCGCGATTCCCAAGATCATCGAGTTCTACGGCGCCACCGAAGGCAATGTCTCGATGCTCAATTACGACGGCAAGGTGGGCGCGGTGGGCCGCGTGCCGAATTACATGCGCAAGATCGTCACCACCCGCATCGTGCGGTTCGACATCGAAGGCGAGATACCGGTACGCGGACCGGACGGCTTCTGCATCGAATGCGCCCCCGGCGAAGCGGGGGAGGCGATCGGCCAGATCCTGGACGAGCCCGGCAAGAGCTTCGAAGGCTATTCGCGCGCCGCCGACACCGAGAAGAAGATCCTGCGCAATGTGTTTGCCGCCTGCGACGCGTGGTTCCGCACCGGCGATCTGATGAAGCGCGACGCGCTCGGCTATTTCTATTTCGTCGATCGCATTGGAGACACGTTCCGCTGGAAAGGCGAGAACGTGGCGACCAGCGAAGTGTCGGAAGCGCTGGGCGTGATCGACGGCATCAAGGAAGCCAATGTGTATGGCGTGGCCGTTCCGGGCCGCGACGGGCGGGCGGGCATGGCGTCGCTCGTGGTCGCGCCCGGGTTCGACGTGACGAGCCTCGCGCAGAAACTCGGCCGCAACCTCCCGGCCTATGCGCGTCCCGTGTTCCTCCGGCTACAGCCCGAAATGGAGATCACCGGCACCTTCAAGCAGCGCAAAGTCGAACTGGTGAAGGAAGGCTTCGATCCCGACACGATCCCGGATCCGCTTTACGTGCTCGATCCGGAGACCCTGCGCTACGTCCCGCTCGACAAGGCGCGCTACGACGAGATCAAGAACGGCCGGATGAAGTTTTAGGGCCCCACGAACCTAAAACCCGATCTCCGCCGCCGGCTTCACGGTCGCATAGCTTCCGCCCAGCGTTTCGTTGTGATGGGCGATGATGTCTTTCGCCTTCATCACCCTTGTATCGCCCGTCGAATGTCCGTCGGACACCAAAACCACGTTGTAGTGGTGCTCGTGTGCGCTGCGCACCGCGGCATCGACGCAATATTCCGATTGCATGCCCGTGATCACCAGTGTGTCGATTCCCGCCTTGCGCAGTTTCGTATCGAGATCGGTGTCGTGAAACGCGCTGCCGTGATGCTTGACGGTCACGTCGTCGCCAGTGCGCGGAGTGAGCTTCGGGTGAAACGGAAAACCGGGCTTGCCGGGATGAAACGGATCGTCGGGGCCGCCATCGTGCTGCACGAAGAACACCGCCGCGCCGCTCGCACGTGCCTTCGCGATCAATCCGGCAATGCGGTCCACCACCGCCTCGCCGTCATAGGGCTGGAAATCGGGCATGGCGAACATGCCCTGCTGCACATCGATCACGACAAGCGCCGTCGTCATGCCACCTTCGCAGGGACTTCCTGGAATTCCGCCACGGGTGTCCAGCGCGCCTTGCGCCGGTTGCGGCGGGCTTGCGCGTCCTCACCGTCGAAGTTCATCCGCACGATAGGATGGTTGACCGGCGGCGGTTCGGTGAAGGTGTTGACGTTGACGCTCATCCAGGTCGCATCTCCATCTGCCATCACCGCGCCGATATAGACGCCGCACTCTGCACAAATGAGGAAATCGGCCGTCTTGAGTGCAAAGCGGTAGCGCCGGAGGTTTTCCGGATCGCGCACCGCGATGCGCATATGGCCTTGCGGATCGCTGGTGTTGCGCGCGCCATGTTCCCGGCAGAAGCGACATTGGCAGGCGCGAAGCCCCAGCCGATCGAGCGGAGAACTCGCTTCGAATACATAGGTGAGATTGCCGCAATGGCAGCCGCCTTCGAATTTCAATGGGGTCACTCGGCAGCCTTTGTGTTGGCGCCCGCCTTGCGGGCCTCTTCTTCGTGATGCTTCTGGATCGTCTGCATGGCAGCGCCCATAGCCGCGGCCATGAACCGGTCGCGATTGTCGCGTGCCCAATTGTAGGCGGTGTCACGGGCCACATTCGCACCATTGATCGCAGGCGTCACGTGGCGTTGCCACAGATCGTAGGATTTTTTTGTCGCGTCGAAATTGGCCCAATTGTGCGCGAGTTGGAGGAAGCAGCCGAATTCGCCCTGCTTGGCCTGCAGGCGCTTGATCTGCGTGATGGCGTCGTCGGGCGTGCCCACCACGATCACGCCTTCCTTGACCAGGTCTTCCGGCGTCTGGCCCCCCGCATTCTCGCGGCCGGCCACCGGGCTGATGCCCGCGAAATAGTCCTGCCATTTATGGAAACCGAATTCGATATTCTTGAACGCCTGTTCGCGCGTCTCGGCGATATGCACGGGCCCGACGAGCCGCAGCCGTTCCGGATCCATCTTGCGGCCATGCTCGGTCGCCGTGTCGTTGGCGATTTTCCAGTTGATGCCGAGCGCGTCATAGCCGCCCGATTGCGTCGCCGCGACGCACAGCATGCCGAAACCGTGCCGGCCCGCGAGTTTGCCGCCCGACGGAGTGACGCTCGATGCGACGCAGATTTCCGGGTGCGGCCAGCTATAGGGGCGTAGCTGGCTGGTCGCATCGACCAGGGTGAACCAGTCGCTCTTCTGCGTCACGCGCTCGCCCCCGAACAGCTTGAGGATCACTTCGATCGATTCGACCATGCGATCGCGTTGCGTCGCCGGATCGATGCCCATGGCGAACGCATCCGACGGCAGGAGGCCCGGTCCGACACCGAACATCACGCGGCCGCGCGTCTGGTGATCGAGCTGGATCATCCGGTTCGCGACCGTGAGCGGGTGATGGTAGGGGAGGGACACCACGCCTGTGCCCAGCCGGATGCGCCTGGTGCGCTCGGCCGCCGCCGCGATGAACAGCTCCGGACTCGCGATGATTTCGAAGCCGGCGGAATGATGCTCTCCCACCCATGCTTCCTCGTAACCCAATCGATCAAGATGCTCGATCAATTCGAGATCGCGCTGGATGCAAAGCGTCGGGTCCTCGTCGACGGGATGGAAGGGCGCGAGGAAAATGCCGTTTCTCAGCTTGATGGTCATGGTAATGCCTCAGGGATAGCGGGATGTCCGCTTTATGACATATTGTCAGCAAAGAGTCTCGTGTGGCGCGATCAAATCGCCGGTGGGCTGAAGCCGCCAAGCCGCTCTTCCAGCACATGTGCGAAATCGAACAGCCGGTCTTCGCCCGGACCGATCAGTTGCACACCCACCGGCAGTCCCGACCTGGTCCGTCCGGCGGGAACGGCGAGCGCAGGGCTATGCAGCGCCGTGGCCAAAGAGATCCAGCACAGCATCGTCATGTAGGGGATTTTTGTGCCGTCCATGTCGAGCGTGCGGGCCATCTGCGGTTGCGAATGGTCGTGCGGGAATGCGGGTACGGGCGAGATCGGACTGAGAATGATATCCCAGCCGGAGGCGTGGAACGCGGCAAGCTTGTCTTTCAGCGCCTGGCGCTTCGTCATCGCAGCCAGCACATCGCGATAGCTCGCCGTGGCGCGCAGGCGATAGAGCGCCGCGCCGAACGGCTCCGTGCCGCCGCGCGTCGCTTCGAGATCCTGCGCGCGTTGCGCAAGGAAGCTGTCGTAAAGTTCTTTGGGAAAGGTCGCGCCAAGAACCGCGACGAGAAGTTCGTAATAGGTGTCCATCAATTCGCCACCGCCGACGGGGAGTTTCGCGCGCTCCACAGCTGCGCCGGCATTCGCGAACGCATCGGCGGCGCGCTTCACGCCGTCGCGCACTTCGGCGCCGAGCGGAAAGCCCGGCTCTTCATCCCACACTGCAATGCGTGCGCCTTTGATGTCGCGGCGCGCCAAGCCCGCGGAGCCGCGCAGCACATTCCACAACAATCTCAAATCGCCCACGTTGCGCGCCATGGGTCCCGTCACGCCCAGATCAAGGTCGACATATTTGTCGGGCAGCGGCGGCACCTGTCCGCGCAACGACAATGCACCCCAGGTCGGCTTGAGCGCCAGCACGCCGCAGAAATTCGCCGGATGGCGCAGCGAACCTCCGATGTCCGAGCCGATTTCCAACGGCGTGATGCCGGAGGCCAACGCAGCCGCCGCGCCTCCCGACGAACCGCCCGGCACGCGCGTTTGATCGTAGGGATTGTTGGTTGTGCCGTAGATGTCGTTGTAGCTTTGGAAATCGCCCAGCATCAGCGGCACGTTCGTCTTGCCCCAGACGATTGCGCCTTCGCGGCGCACGCTTTTGACGACGTCGGCGTCGGCGCAATCCTTCGGCCGGTTGGCGAGCGCGGGATTGCCCGACGTCGCCGGCATCCCGGCCACATCCGTGCCGTCCTTGATGGTCATGGGAATGCCGGCCAGTGCGCCGACGGCCTCGCCTCGCGCCCGGGCATCATCGATGGCTTGCGCGTCCTTGCGCGCGCGAGAGAGATCGGTCGCCACCACGGCGTTCAGTTTTGCGGCCAGCGCGTCGTTGCGCGCGACATGGGCGTCGAGCAGTTCTCGGGCCGAGATGCGTTTCGCAACGAGATCGGCCAGCATTTCGCGCGCGGTGCGGTGGGTGGGCAATGACATTCTGGAATTCCTCCCTGAGCGCTTTACAGGGCGCTTTTCAGTGTCCAACGACATTGGGATGACATAATGTCAGACCAATCGCCATCCGAGAACTGAGAAGGATTCCCATGCGCGCCGCCGTATTCCGCGAAATGTCGAAGCCGCTTGTCATCGAATCGTTGCCGGATCCCGAGCCCGGTCCGCACGACATCATTCTCAAAGTGAGGAATTGCGGCATCTGCGGTTCCGATCTGCACATGACGGAGCCCACCAGCATCATGCCGCCCCCGTCCGGGACCGTGATGGGCCACGAATTCGCGGGCGAGGTTGTCGCGATCGGCAAAGCGGCGACGCATCTCTGGAAGAGCGGCGATCGTGTCGCAGGCTTTCCATTCATTTGCTGCGGCGATCAAACGCCTTGCCTCAATTTCGGCCATGGACGGGGTTCCTGCGCCAAAGGCATGTCGATCGGGTTGGGGCAAAGCCCGGGCGCGTATGCGGAATTCGTGAAGATTGGAGCGAGCGGCGGCTTTCGCTTGCCCGACAGTGTGTCGTTCCGCGAGGGCGCGATGGTGGAACCGCTGGCCGTGGGCTTGCACGCCGTCGACAAAGCAAGGCTGGAACGCGGCGCAACGGTTGTCGTGATCGGGGCCGGCCCCGTGGGGCTCGCCACGATGCTGTGGGCGAAATTCCTCGGCGCGCGTCACGTCATCGTCAGCGAGAAGGCGGAGATCCGCCGCAAGATGGCGGCGCGTTTCGGCGCCACCGATGCGATCGATCCGGGCCAGCCGCTGACGCCGCAGGTGGAGAAGATCGCAGGCCATGGTCCCGAAGTGATCTTCGAATGCGTGGGCGCGCCCGGCGTGATCGGCACCGCGATGATGGACGCGCCGCGCTTCTGCCGCATCGTCGTCGCGGGCGTCTGCCAGCAGCCGGACACGATCATGCCCCTGATGGGAATCATGAAGGAGCTCGAATTGCAGTTTGTGCTCGGCTATCGCGCCGCGGATTTCGATTATGTGATCGCGATGATCGCGTCGGACCGCGTCGATGTCGGCCATATGGTGACGGACATTGTCGGCTTCGACGAATTGCCGGGCGCCTTCGAAGCGCTCCGCCATCCGACGCATCAATGCAAGGTGATGCTGGAGAATTGAACTGCGCTGAAGTCTACGGCCCCAGCTTCCGTTCCGGGACCTTGTCCCAGGCGCGCAGTCGTGTTTCGTCGGGAGTAGCGGCAAGATGGGGTGGGCCGTCGCCGAAGATCATGGTCTGGCGCGAGGCGGAATCGTAGCGCGGCCATGCCCCGGTCGACGCCGTGGCGGGGTTCCCCGTCTTCGCAAATGCAGTCCAGGCATCGATCGTCGTGTGCGACAACGCTTCGGCGACAGGGCCCGTGCCGAAAAACGTGCCCACCAGTTTCTCCGCGTGCGTGCCGAACACGAAGCCCAATTCGAGCGCGTGGCAGGAGCCCATGATCCCACCCAGGAGGGGCGAACGCCAATCGAAGCGATAGAGATAAACGGGCGCCCGCGCATTCTGCGCTTCCGCAAGCCGGATCGCGGGAACCGTGAACGACTTGTCCGTCATCACCGCATTGAAGCGCTCGAAGGCCGAGCCGTTGGCATAGGCCGCAAGTACGGCCGGGGCTTCTTCTTTCGCGAGCCGCGTCACGCGCTCGGTGAAGCCTTTGGCGGTCATCAGGCGCAGGCGCGGATCGGCGGCGCTGAACAGCTTCCATTCTTCCCGCATGGTTCCGGTGAGCAGCGCAATGCTGGCCGCCGATCCCGCGCGCACCGCATCGATCGGCTTGGCCGGCAGAAGCGTGCCGTCGATGACGGGTTGGAACGGCAATCGTCCCAGCTTGCGCGCATCTTTTCCGTCGCGCGAATCCGCGAGCACCGCGATCTGCGCCTTGACGATCGCGCCATAGGGCGCGTCGAGCGCACGCGCGGAATCGCTCGCCGACAATCCCATTTCCGCGAGGATGGCGCGGCCGGCGCGGCTTGCGCGCTCGCGGTCATGGCCGATATGGGCCCCGCCCGATTGCGGGATCGCCTTGTGGAACAATTCCAGCGCCGGTGCACAGCCGAGCAGCGCGCCGATGCTCATGCCGCCGGCGGATTCGCCGAAGATCGTGACGTTCCCGGGATCGCCGCCGAACACGGCGATGTTCCGCTTCACCCAATCGAGCGCGAGGATCTGATCGGCAAGCCCTTCATTGCCCGTGCCCGGCAGTTTTCCGTCCGTCGCATCGGTCATATCGAGAAAGCCGAAAGCGCCCAGCCGGTAATTGACCGTCACCACCACCACATCGCGCGCGGCCAGATGCCTGCCGTTGTAGATGCCCTGGCTGCCCGCGCCGATGACGAACGCGCCTCCATGAATCCACACCATCACGGGACGTTTCGCGTCGTCGCAGCCGGGTGTCCACACATTCAGATAAAGGCAGTCTTCCGATTGTTCGCCGATCGTGCTGCCCATCAGGGATTCGAGTTGCGTGGGTGCCTGCGGGCAGATGGTTCCAAAGACGGTCGCGTCGCGCACACCGGGCCACGCCATTACCGGCTCGGGCATGCGCCAGCGCAGCGGTCCTATGGGAGGCGCCGCGAAGGGAATGCCCTTGAAGCTCAATATGCCGGCCCTGCGTGCGCCCGCGAGCTTGCCGTTCGCGGTTTCAATGATGACCGGCTCGTCGATCTCGTTCGTCTTGCGGTCCATACGACTCTTATCCGTCAGCCCGGTGTGACGACGAAGCCAGCGCGAGGGAAATGCACCACGATGTCGCCCACCTGCGCGTCGCGGCGCAGGATGGCGATCTCGTGCGCGGTGGTGAACACGATTTCACCGGCGATTGGATCGCGGCCGTAATCGTCGGCGGAGACTTTCACTTTATCGCCCGGCTTGCGACCGCTCGGCTCGAACGGGTCGGGCGCGGATTTCGCTTCCGGTGTTGCGGCCTTGGCGATGGCGAGCGCTTCCTTCGAATCCATCGGCGTGGGCTTGCCGTGACCGATTCCCGTCACCCGTCCGAACCACGCATCGACCTTCGGAAATTCCTTGAGCAGTGCGCCCGCGATATGCGGCACGGCATTTTTCATGAACCACAGATTCATGTGGCATTGGATGTCTGCGAGCGTGGGCTCGTCGCCCTGCAGGAAGGCGCGCCCGTCGTCCAGCTGGTCGGCGATGAAGCCCGCATGCGCGCGCCATTGATCGCGCATGAAGGGTGCAGCGGCCTTCATCGCCTCGGTCGAGAAACCGTTGGGCGACATCGCCTCACGATCCTTCTTGAACGCTTCCGGCACCATATGTCCGATCTCGCCGAAGATGATCGGAACGCTCGCCATGAAGAATGGCCTATCGGTCCAGAAGCCGAGGCCATAAGGCAAACCTTTTCCGTGCGGCAGCACGGACGGCGCGGGGAACCGGCGCTCGAGTTCGCGAATGATGATCTGCGAATCGCAGAAAATATCCGCGCCGATCTGCATCACGGGCGTCTTGCGATAACCGCCCGTGAGCGGGACCACGTCGGGTTTGGGCAGCATCGAGGGGATTTCGACGGAGCGCCACGCGAGCCCCTTGATGCCGAACACCAGCCGCACCTTTTCCGAGAAAGGCGAGCTTGGGAAATTGTGCAGGATGATCTCGTGCGCCATGGCTCAGCTCAACTCGTTGGAGAAGCGGATGGTTTCGGTCTTGAGGCCTTCGATCACCACGTCGAGCCCGCCGGAGCGGATCATCCATTCCAGGCGATGGTCGCGATATTCGCGCTTGAACAACCGCTCCTTCACGGCATTTGCCACCATGCCCATGCCGGCGATCGAAGCCGCGGCGGCATTCGCGGCCTTCTGCACGGAAGCACGCTCATTGGCGCGCGCGAGCCATTGGCCCAGTGGGGAATGTGCGTGCGGCCCAATGCCGAGGCCGGCCGCGCCGTTCAGGTAAGGCACCACCGACAGATCGGCCCAGCCGAAAATGTCACCGCCGAACCAGGAATGCGCGCCCAGTGCGCGTGCGAGCCAATCGTAAAGTCCGCGCGCCTGGGCGGCCGCGCGTGCTTCCAGCGCTTGCGCTTTCGCGCCCTCCACGCGCTTGAACCAGCGGATCTCGCCCATGCCCCAATTGATCGGCTCGAAGGCCGTGTCCATCACCTCTTCGATGGTCCGCGCGCGTGCCCGCGCGGCGGGATCCTTGGGCAGGAGCGCGGGCGAGGGCCATTTGTCCTCGATATATTCGAGGATGATGGTCGAATCGAAGATCGCGACGTCGCCGTCGATCAGCGCCGGCACTTCGCCGCGCGGATTGGCTTTGAGGAATTCCGCATCGATCTGACCGGTTCCGATGGCGGACGGCATTTTCGCGTTATACGCGACGCCCTTTTCGTCCAGCGCAATCTTCACTTTCTGCGCATAGGGCGATAGCGGATGTTCGAAGACGGTGACGGTCATTTGCGTTTGTCCTTCCAGAGTTGCGCCATCCAGCCGAACAGGGTTGCGGCATCGGATGGCGCCGTGGTGTCGCCGAATTCGCGATAGAGAGTCGCGACGTTGACTGCGATCCGTTCGGCATCGCCCCAGCCCGCGAAATCGTCAAGCGCGATGGAGCGCGCGGCTTCGAACGGCTTCATGCCCGAATCGTAGCGCGTCTTCGCTTCGTCGCGGATGTAGCTGAGATAGTCGCGCACCCGTGCGACGCCGTCCTTGTCGGTCACCGGTCCGTGACCGGGCACAACGATCTCCGCATCGAGGCCGATGATCATGTTGCAGGCATCGATCCAGTTACCGATGGGCCCGGCCCACACGATGGGATGGCCGTTGACGAACAGGATATCGCCCGTGAAGACGGTGCGGTCGGCAGGGACATAAGCGATCGCATCGCCGCCCGTATGTGCCGGCCCCACTTCGATCAACTCGACGGCTTTCGTGCCGACCATGCGGGTCAGTCGCCCGCTGAATGTCGTGTCGGGCAGCTTCGGCGTGGCGCCCGCGAAATCGAAACGGCCGAAGCAATGAAGAAAAAATTCGCCGGTGAGCCCCATGCCCGGCGCAGCCTTGATAAATCCCGCCAGCAGATCTGGCGTCTCGTGCGCCATCGCGGAGGCCGCGCGCGCGGTCGCCACGATTTCCGCGTCCTCGACGAGAGCATTGCCGAACCAGTGATCGCCGTTCTGATGGGTGTTGACGAGCGTGCGGATCCTGGCCGGGCTTGCGGCGCGGAACCCGTCCAGCATCGCGCGCGTGTGGGGAAAGTCGAACATGGTGTCGATGAGGAGCGCCTCGCCGCTGTCCGTCACCAGTCCCGCATTGGAGAAACCCCAGCCGCCATCCGGCTGCAGATAGGCGAATGCGCCGTTGCCGAGCGCATAGGTGCCCGCTTCGTAGCTCGCTTTGGGAAAGTCCGGCAGCGCCGCGCCCATATCCGTCACCCCGTCTGGCAGCACCCATTTGGACGCGCCTTCCACGCGGGCGCAAGGCCACAGTAAGGATTTAGCGCAAGGGACGCGGAGGTCGCGCAGAGGTCGCAGTGGCCTCTGCGGCCCCCGCGCATCCCCAGCGTCCTCTGCGCTCAAAAATTGTCGGCGGGCATGGGCGCAAAGGCGACGAATGCGCTACGCTGGAGCCCAAGAACAAGGAGGACTGGATGACCGAACACGCGCTGAAGACCGAGGCTCTGCCGTTCCGGCTGGTGCCGCTGACGCCCATCATCGGCGCGGAGATCGAAGGCATCGATCTTCGAAAGCCGCTATCGCGGGAAACGTTTGCCGGCCTGCGCGCCGCACTCCTAGACCGCAAGGTGCTGTTCTTCCGCGACCAGGACATCACGACCGAGCAGCATCTCGATTTCGCGCGTGCCTTCGGTGAATTGGAGGTGCATCCCTTCGCGCCCTGCAAGCCGGGCTATCCCGAGGTGCTCGCGATCACCCATGACGAGAACAATCGCGGCCGCGAAAACACCTGGCACAGCGACGTGACCTGGCGGCTCGAACCGTCGCTGGGTTCCATCCTGCGCGCGCTCGACGTGCCGCCGGTGGGAGGCGACACGCTGTTTGCGGATATGTATGCGGCTTACGACGGCCTTTCCGACGAAGTGAAAGCGAAGATCGAGGGCCGCACAGCGATTCACGATTTCGCGCATTTCCGCCTTGGCATGCGCAAGCGGGGCATGAGCGAGGCGCAGATCGAGGAATTCAATCGCGCTTATCCGAATGCCGAGCATCCGGTCGTGCGCACCCACCCCGAAACGGGTCGCAAGGGGATCTATGTCAACCGTGCCTTCACGCAATACATCGTGGGCATGGAGCGTTGCGAATCCGACGCGCTGCTGGCGTATCTCTATGCCCAGGCCGCGATCCCGGAATATCAATGCCGCTTTCGCTGGCGCACGAACTCGATCGCGTTCTGGGACAACCGCGCGTCGCAGCATTACGCGGTCTCGGATTATTTTCCCGCCCTCCGCCGCATGGAGCGCGTGACGATCGTGGGCGACAAACCGTTTTGAGAAGTAGAACGAGAAAGGTTTACCACGGAGACACGGAGAAGATGGGAGGACACGGAGAAGGAACTTCTGCGCGTGTTCGCGCGCAAAAAGCCTTTCTCCGTTTTCTTCTCCCCCTTTTCTCCGTGTCTCCGTGGTGAATCTTTTTGTTCCTACCGCAGCGCCGACAAGCCGCCATCAACGGCGATCATTTGTCCGGTGATGTAGGCGCTTTCTTCGGAGAGCAGGAACAGCGCGGCATAGGCAGTTTCCCACCCCGTGCCTTGGCGGCCGAGCGGGACAGGTGTTTTTTCGCGGCCCGGTCTCCCGCGCGACGCGAGCCGTCCGATGGACGTATCCATCAATCCCGGCGCGATGACGTTTGCGCGGATCGCGCGCCGCTCGCCTTCCAGTGCGACATGGCGGCAAAGCCCCGTGATGGCCGCCTTCGACGCATCATAGGCCGGCAGTCTGCTGCCCGGCTTCAGACCCGCCACGGACGACACGAACACGATGCTCGAACCTTCCGCCATGACAGGCAAAGCGGCGCGCACGGCGAGCATGTGGCTTCGGATATTCACCGCGAACACGCGATCCCACATTTCCGGCGTGGTGCCGGAGAGCCAGGGTCCGCCTGCGCCGATGCCGACATTGAGCACCAGCCCGTCGATCCCGCCCAGGGTCACGGCGGCTTCTTGCACCATGCGCGCGACGTCCTCCTCTTTGGACGCATCGGCCGCAATGGCGAATGCGTGCCCGCCCGCGCGCGTTGCCAGCATCACGCTTGCCTCCGCACTCGCGCGGTCGCGATCGGCCACCGCAACGCTTGCGCCTTCGCGCGCAAACAGCACGCTCATCGCCCGCCCATTGCCGATGGGGGTGTCGGCCTCGCCGATATCCATCTGCCCGCCGCCCACGACCAGCACGCGCCGTCCCGCGAGTCTTCCGCGCCCGGGCGCCTCGCCCCGGCTTTCGGCCGGCATATGCACGCTGCGTTCGCTCATCCTAGCCTCCGCTCTTGACGCATTTGGGCGCGGCTGCTTGTTCTGCGCAAGGGACACGTTCGGGAGAGTAACTTGATCCAAGCGGTGATCTGGGATTTCGGCGGCGTGTTCACGAGTTCGCCCTTCGACGCATTCGCCCGTTACGAACGCGAGCGCGGCCTGCCCGAAAACCTCATCCGCAAAATCAACAGCACCAACCATCTCGAAAACGCCTGGGCGCGGTTCGAACGTTCGGAGCTCGACCTCGATGGGTTCGATGCGGCGTTCGCGGCAGAGGCGCGTGCGCTGGGCCATGAGGTGCCGGGGCGCGATATCATTCCGTTGCTCTATGGCGATTTCCGTCCCGAAATGACCGAGGCGCTGCGCCGCATCAAGACGCGATTCAAAACCGGTTGCATCACCAACAACGTGGCGTCGATGCAGCCGGAATCCTCCGGCCGCAGCTTCTACGCCGTGGAGACCATGGGCCTGTTCGATCATGTGATCGAATCTTCGAAGGTGGGGATCAGAAAACCGGATCCACGCATCTACCGGATGATGTGCGAAACTTTGCGCGTGCAACCGGAGCACTGCGTCTATCTCGACGATCTGGGCGGCAATCTGAAGCCTGCGCGCGCGATGGGCATGACGACCATCAAGGTCGAATCCGCTCCGCAAGCCATCGCCGAGCTCGAAACTGCGACGGGGATGAAGTTGGGATAGGTCGTCTTTTCCCACCCTCCCTCAATCCGCCTTCGCTAAAGCTTCGGCGGACGAGACACATAGTCCGGCGAAGCCTTGGCGTAGCCGGACTCAAGGGGGAGGGTGGGATTTTTTGCCAGTCGCAACTTAGCGGTCGAATGCAATTCTAAAATCTGGAATCCCGTACCCGCGCCGTGGCGCGCAGAACACCCGCCGCCTGGACAATCGCCGCATCGAAAGGCGTGCGCGCACGCGCCGCCTCGCAGCGCTCCGCGTCTGCCAGGTCCGCCTTCAAAGCCGCAATTGCGGGCGTCTCGAAACGGGCCGTAACCGCGCGCGGATCGTGGACCGCAAACGCGATCAGGAAACCCATGGTGGCGCGAAACAGCACAGTCATGTCCCAATCCGGATCGGATTCAGATTGCCCGAAGGAACACCGCAGGATTTGTGCTGAAGATGGGTCGCTGCCGGGCGCCTGAACGCAGGGAGCGGCCGTCAAATCGGTTCGGCGGACAGTTTCGCGATCTGTGCGGAGAAGTCCGGCGACAGGTTGCGCATGTTATTTCGTTTCCAGGCGAGTAGGGACGCGCGCGGATACATCGTCTTCGCGCGTTTGCGGCTTGCATCCTGTGCGGCTTCCACGCGCGGCCGGCGGCGCGCTTCGTAGAAGGCGAGCGCGGGTGTCACATGGGCGGCGTCGCTGCGCGAAAGTTCGTCGGCGAGCACGCTGGCCGATTCCATCGCCAGCGACGCGCCTATACCGGCCGTGGGCAGGAACGCGCAGGCCGCGTCGCCCAGCAGCACCGCGCGGCCCCGTCGCCAGGATTTCGCGCGCGAGTCTGCGATTCTCCAGTGGAACATCTGAGCTGCGCCCGGTGTGGCCGAAAGGGCATCGCCCGCCATGTCGTCGAAGCGTGCGAACAGTTTCGCGAGCCGCCGTGTTCTGTCCGGCGCGCAGGCGATGACACCGGTCTGCCGCGGCGTCGCATATAGCCCGAGCGCGTGCGCGCGGTCGCGGAATTCGCGCGAAGGCCCCGCGCCGTCGCGCGGTGTCCACCAGCTCCAGCAGGCCCAATGCGTGTCGAACACATCCGTGGCGGGCGACACGAAGGCGCGCACGCGCGAGCCCGCGCCGTCCGCGCCCACCACGAGATCGTAATCGCGCGTCTCGCCGTCGCTGGTCCTGACGACAACGCGGTCTCCAGATTCCGCGATCGTGTCCACACGCACGGCCATGCGCAGGCGTTCATCGTCGCCTGCACGTTCGAGCAGCCGGAGCAGATCGCCGCGCGCGAGCCATCTGAGACCGCTGGTGTCGTCCGCCGGTTCGCTCACGGCCGCAAAGCTGCGATGCATGCCGAGGCCATGCAGCACGCGGGCGCCGAATGGATAAAGCCCCAGCACATGGGATTGGTGATCGTGGTTCGGCGACGCTTCGACGATGTCGGGCGCGATCCCGCGCTGCCTGAGCAGCGCCGCCAAAGTGAGCCCCGCGATCCCGCCGCCTGCGATCAATACGCGCAAAGCCTGACCCTCCCCACGGGAAGAGTTTAGCAGCGTGCGAAGCAAGAAACTATTGGCACGCAGAGGCGCGGAGAACACGGAGCAAGATCGGCGCGAAGCGCCAACCTTTTACGAAGGCGCAGACAGAGAAGTGCCGGCGCTGCGCGCCAAGATCCTCCGTGTTCTCCGCGCCTCCGCGTGAATCCACTTCTTTTACGCGAAATCCTTGCCGATTTCGGCCCGCGCGGCGAGATTTATGACAGCCATGTGACCATAATTCGGGTGCTCGATTTCCAGCACCAGCCGGCCTTCGCCGCTCCGGAATGCCGCGATCTGCGCCGGCGTGAACGCAAACCGCACCCAGTGCACCGATGAAGTCTTTCCGTCCGGTGTCGTGCGATCGTCATAATCCGTCGGCGTGGCCGCGATGCGGCTGCCCGCCACATCCATCGACACCGATTCCTCGATGCCCGCGAGCTTCTTCAGCTCCGTCTCGCGCCGGCCCACATCTGCGATCTCCAGCATCAGGGTCGCGATCAGTTCGTGCCCCTGCGGGATCAGCGGATTGTAAGTGTCGAGTTCGCCCGCGAGCTGTTCCGCGCCGCCCTTCTCGATGTGCAGCATCTCCTGAACTTGCAGCCACATCGTATCGAAATTTTCGAAATAGAAGGTCGCGAACGGCCCCACATCGATGCGCCGGTTCTTCTTGATCGGAATCAGATTTTTTCGCAGCTCGGCGCGGCGCGCGGCATAGTCGGCATGGGCCAGAATGTCGGCCGGCGTGATCTTGCGTAAGGCGGCGCTCATCGTCTCACTCCATTTTTTCTTCAGACCAACAATCCATAGGCTTTCGCGAAAATCTCGATCGGATGTTCCGCTTCGCGCGTCGGCAATACTTTCCCCTCGGTTTCGTCCATTTCGCGCGCACCCTGCACGAGATGCTTGCCGGCTAGCGGGCAATCCGACGCCACATGCCCGCGCGCCTGGGCGGCCACCGCGCGCATCGCAGGTCTGCCCACCTTCATCGCAACGCCATGTGTCTCCTTCATAACGCCGAAGGTGCCGCCGTGGCCCGCACAACGCTCGATCACATCGATGGGCGTTTCCGGGATGAGTCGAAGCATCTCGGCCGCCTTGGGTCCCATGTTCTGCGCCCGGGCATGGCACGCCATGTGAACCGTCACACCTTCGGGAAGCGACGTGAGGCCTGGGGGCAAGCCATGCTGCTTGGCGATCGCCACGACATATTCGTCGATGTCGTAGGTCGCGCGCGCGAGGCGTTGCACATCCTCGTTCTCGGGCACGACGAGCGGCCACTCGAATTTGAGCATCAGCCCGCAGGAGGCCGTGAGGGTCACGATATCGTAGCCGTCATCGACCAATGCCACGAGCGCTTTCGAAACCTTCGCGGCGTTCTCCGCCACGCGGTCGAGTTCCGCCTGCTCCAGGAACGGCATGCCGCAGCAGCCGGGATAGGAAACCTTCGTCTCTACCCCGACGTGATTGAGCACGGCGCGCGCCGCGAGACCGGTCTTCGGCTTGTTGTAATTGACGAAGCAGGTGGCGAAGAGCGCGACCTTTTTCTTCGCGGCATAGGCGGGGGCAGCCTCGTTCACGCGGATGGGATCGCTGCGGTCTGCCATCACGAACGTCTTGGTATGGAATTTCGGCAGCTCCGCATGCTTGTCGATGCCGAGCGTCGCTTCCATCAACGAACGCGTGAGCGGTGTCTTGCGGCTCGACGCGAGATTCGCCAGCGGCGCCACAGGTCCGATCAATCGTCCATTGCGATCCATTTCGGCCAATTGCCGTGCCGTGAAATCCGTCTTGCCCGCACGCACTTCCGCCGCGCGATAGCGCAGCATCAGATGGGGAAAATCGAGATTGTAGGGATGGGGCGGCACATAGGGGCATTTGGTCATGAAGCACATGTCGCACAGCGTGCAGGCTTCGACGATCTTGGGGAAATCCTCCGATTTTACGCTGTCCAACTCGCCCGTGGGGCCGTCGTCGATCAGGGTGAACAGGCGCGGAAACGAATCGCACAAATTGAAGCAGCGCCGGCAGCCGTGACAGATATCGAACACGCGGCGCATTTCCGCGTCGATTTTTTCCGGGTCATAGAAATCGTCGTCGCGCCATTCGAGCGGGTGACGGGTGGGCGCGTCCAGACTGCCTTCGTGTGACATGTGGGGATCCGGAAGTCTCATCCACCCTCCCCTTGAGGGAGGGTCGAAATCGTCTTTGAGCGACAGCGAAAAGAGGATTTCGGGGAGGGGTAATGTTGAGGCAGCACCCCGCCCCGAAAAATTTCTCGCTACACTCGAATTTTTCGACCCTCCCTCAAGGGGAGGGTGGAAAAATATTTAGGGTACGCAGCGCAGTGCGCGAAACTTACTTCCCGAGCGTGTCGAGCGCCTTCTGGAAACGTCCGGCGTGGCTCTTCTCGGCTTTCGCCAGCGTCTCGAACCAGTCGGCGATTTCGTCGAAGCCTTCTTCGCGCGCGACGCGGACCATGCCCGGATACATATCGGTGTATTCGTGCGTCTCGCCCGCGATGGCCGATTTGAGGTTCTTGTCGGTGGGGCCGATCGGCTGGCCGGTTGCCGGATCGCCGACTGCTTCGAGGAATTCGAGATGGCCGTGCGCGTGACCGGTCTCGCCTTCCGCCGTCGAGCGGAACACGGCGGAGACGTCGTTGTAGCCTTCGACGTCGGCCTTCTGCGCGAAATAGAGATAGCGGCGGTTCGCCTGGCTCTCGCCGGCAAACGCGTCCTTCAAATTCTGTGCGGTCTTGGAACCCTTGAGAGCAGGCATGTTCGTTCTCCTTGTGATGCCAGACGGTCGGCAATCCGTGATGGCGATGCTGGGGGAAACATAACCCCCGAGCGGGGGATGTCAATAGATTAGAATTATTCTAATAAAGGAAATTGCCGCTCAGGCGCGCTTGATGCGGACGATCACGTCCACGCGCTCGACCGCGGTGCCTTTGGGGGGCTGAGGCACGCCCGCGATCGCAATCGCCGAGCCGGCGATATCGATCAGCCTGCCTTCGTCGGCATAATAGAAATGCTGGTGGTCGCCGATATTGGTGTCGAAATAGGATCGGCCCGCATCGACCACGACCTGCTGCAGAAGTCCCGCTTCCGTGAATTGGTGCAGCGTGTTGTAGACGGTCGCGAGCGACACCCCGATGCCGGCCCTGGTTGCTTCCGCATGGAGCGATTCGGCGCTGACATGGCGGTCGCCTGCGCGAAACAGCAGTCCGGCCAGCGCCACGCGCTGGCGCGTCGGCCTGAGCCCTGCCGCCCGCAACTGCACATTTGCGGCATTTTCCGGTTTGCCGGCCATGACCCTGACACCGTTCTCCGGCCCTTGCGCCTCAGGCACCCGGGCATCATCATTGCCAAAACGCATCCTGCCGGCTTGCCGGTTAGAATGCTTCTAACAAACACGAGATCGGTCACCTCGACCTTGTTGTCAAGGGCAGCCCGGTTCTCCAGCGGATGGTATTCCCATGTCCGGACGCAAATCGAGTTTTGATCTGCAGGGCCTTATGGCCTGCGCGCGGGGCGAATTGTTCGGCGAAGGCAATGCCCGCCTGCCGCTGCCGCCCATGCTGATGTTCGATCGCATCACGCGCATCACGGAAAAAGGCGGTGCCCACGAAAAGGGCGAGGTCGAGGCCGAGATGGAAGTGCGCCCCGACCTCTGGTTCTTCAAATGCCATTTCCAGAACGATCCCGTGATGCCGGGTTGCCTGGGCGTCGACGCGATGTGGCAGATGGCGGGCTTCTTCCTCGGCTGGCTGGGCGGGCTCGGCAAGGGCCGCGCGCTGGGCGTGGGCGAAGTGAAGTTCTCCGGCATGGTGCTGCCGAGCGCCAAGCTCGTGAGTTACTATATCGAGTTCAAGCGCGTGATCATGCGCCGCCTCGTGGTCGGCATCGCCGACGGCATCATGAAGGTCGACGGCAAGGTGATCTACGAAGCGAAGGATTTGCGCGTCGGCCTGTTCGCCGACGATCCGCAGGGTGCCGGCCAGGTTGCGGCAGTCCCGGCGTAGTTTTTTCCTTCTCGTGCAGACGAGACGGAAAGACAGGAAAGGAAAAGCTCCATGAGGCGCGTCGTCGTCAGCGGCATGGGCATCGTGTCTTCCATCGGCAACACCACGCAGGAAGTGGTCTCGTCCCTGCGAGAAGCGAAGTCCGGAATCGGCGAGGCGGCCGATTACAAATCCATGGGCTTCCGTTGCCAGGTGCACGGGGCCCCCAAGATCGATCTCGACGCGCTGGTCGACCGCCGTGCGCGCCGCTTCATGGGCGACGGCGCGGCCTACAATTTCATCGCGATGGAACAGGCGTTGCGCGATTCCGGCCTCGAGGAAAAAGACATCGTCAATGAGCGCACGGGCCTGATCATGGGTTCGGGCGGCCCTTCGGCCAAGACGATCGTCGCCTCCGCTGACACCGCGCGCAACCGTGCGCCCAAGAATGTCGGGCCCTTCGCCGTGCCCAAGGCGATGTCGTCCACCTGCTCGGCCAATCTGTCGACCTGGTACAAGATCAAGGGCGTCAATTATTCGATCACGTCCGCTTGCTCCACCAGCGCGCATTGCATCGGCAATGCGGGCGAGCTGATTCAATGGGGTAAGCAGGACATCGTGTTTGCTGGCGGCGGCGAGGAACTCGACTGGACATTGTCGGTGCTGTTCGACGCGATGGGCGCGATGTCGTCGCATTTCAACGAGACGCCGGAGAAAGCGTCGCGCGCATTCGACAAGAATCGCGATGGGTTCGTGATCGCGGGGGGCGGCGGCGTGTTGGTGCTCGAAGAACTCGAGCATGCCAAAGCACGCGGCGCGAAGATCTATGCCGAGCTTGTCGGTTACGGCGCAACTTCGGACGGCCACGACATGGTGGCGCCGTCCGGCGAAGGCGCCATCCGCTGCATGCGCCAGGCGCTGTCGACCGTGAAGGGCTCCGTCGACTACATCAACGCGCACGGGACTTCGACGCCGGTGGGCGACGTAACCGAGATCAAGGCGTTGCGCGAAGTGTTCGGCGACCGGATTCCACCGGTCAACTCGACCAAATCGCTGACGGGCCATTCGCTGGGCGCCACGGGCGTGCAGGAAGCGATCTATTCGATCCTGCAGATGAAGGGCGGCTTTATCGCGGAAAGCGCCAATATCGAGGAAATCGATCCGGACGTGGCCGACGCGCCCATCGTGCGCTCGCGCATCGACGGCGCGAAAATCGAACGCGCGCTCTCCAACAGCTTCGGTTTCGGCGGCACCAACGCGACGCTGGTGTTCCAGCGCTACGACGCCTGAATTCCGCGCACGGGGCTTGCACGGAATCCTTCGGTTCCCGTTGCGTGTCCCGATCTGGAACAGAATCGAACGGGTAAGGAACATATGGCTGAAGTCAAAGGCATGATGCACGGCCGGCGCGGGCTTGTGATGGGCGTGGCGAACGACCATTCGATCGCCTGGGGCATCGCGCGCACGCTTGCCGGAGCGGGAGCGGAGATCGGCTTTACCTTTCAGGGCGACGCGCAGGCCAAGCGCCTGAAGCCGCTGGCGGCCTCCATCGATTCGTCACTGATCCTGCCCTGCGATGTCGAAGACGATGCCCAGCTCGACGAAGCCTTCGCCGCCATCAAGTCGAAATGGGGCAGGCTCGATTTCCTGGTTCACGCCATTGCCCATTCCGACAAGAACGAGCTCAAGGGCCGCTATGTCGACACCAGCCGGACGAATTTCGGCCGCAGCCTTGCGATCTCCTGCTATTCGTTCACAGCGGTTGCGCAACGCGCCTCGCATCTGATGACGCCGCCGTCTCGAGGCGGAAAGGGCGGCGCATTGCTGACGCTCACTTATCTGGGCGCCGAGCGCGTGACGCCGAATTACAATGTGATGGGCGTGGCGAAAGCGGGTCTTGAAGCGAGCGTGCGTTATCTCGCCGCCGATCTCGGCCGCGATGGCATTCGAGTCAACGCGATTTCGGCAGGTCCCATGCGGACCCTGGCCGGTTCGGTGATCGGGGAATCGCGCACCGTGTTCAAGTGGAACAAGGCGCATGCGCCTCTCAAGAAAAGCGTCGAGCTGGAGCATGTGGGCAATGCCGCGCTCTATCTGTTGAGCGACATGTCTGCGGGAGTTACCGGCGAAATTCATTTCGTCGACGCCGGATTCAATATTGTGGGCATGCCGCCCAGCGCCGATCTGAAGGGTTGGATCGCGCCGGGCGAAGATGCCGAAGGAGAGAAAGTCGATGCGCGTGCGGATGGGTAAAGCGTTGCTGCTGATCGCGGCGGCGTTGTTGACGACGACGGCCGCCGAGGCCGGCTGGCAGGACCAGGTTTCCCGCTATGACGCGAGCCGCCTCGCCAAACTCGAAGAGGCCAAGTCGCAGGCCTTGTCGGAAGCGGCTGCCGGCCCCGACATGGGTACGATCCATGGCGTGCTCGATCCGCAAGCCGTGTCGCTGTCCGAAGGCGCGCTCAAGGGTTCCTGGCGCTGTCGCACCATCAAGCTCGGCGGCATGACGCCGGATGTCGTCTATTCCTGGTTCCGCTGCCGCATTCGCGAAAACGGCGAAGGGCTTTATTTCGAAAAGATTTCCGGTTCGCAGCGCGTGAGCGGCCAACTTTATCCGAACGAGTCCGGCGGCTATGTGTTGCTCGGTGCGCTCACCGTCAACGACGAGAAGCCGCACGCCTATTCCGGCAATGGCGCTTCGGTGGGAGCCGCGGCCACGCCCGATGACGCAGTCGGGCTTCTCGAAGGCACGGGCACCCGCTCGGCGCGCATCGAATTTCCCTATCCGGTTCAGGAATCGACTTTCGACGTGATCGAACTCAAACGCTGATTTTTTCTGCCCGTCATGATCTCGCTGACACGCGGCACGCCCGACGACATTGCCTTTGTGATGTCGGCCGAACGCCGGCCGGGATATGAGGCGCTCGTCGGCCGCTGGACGGATGCGCAACATCGCGAAGCGCTGTTGGCGCCCGATTGTGTGTATCTGCTGGGCGCGAAGGACGGCGAAAACCGCCAAGGCTTCGCCATCCTGCGCGAGCTGGACCATCCGCATGGCAATATCTATCTGAAGCGTATTGCGGTGAGGGAAGCCGGACGCGGATTCGGTCAGGAATTTCTTTACGCCGTCATGGCGTGGGTATTCTCCCAACCGCAGGCCCATCGTTTCTGGCTTGAGGTGGTGGAGGAGAACACACGCGCCCGGCACGTCTATGCAAAACTCGGGTTTGTGAAGGAGGGACGCGAGCGCGAGGCCTATGTGCGGCCGGATGGCTCCCGCGATTCCTACCTGATGTTTTCGATCCTGCGCCCCGAATGGGACGCGCGCAGACAAGGCGGAAAGCATGCGTCTTAATCAGGTGACGGTGCCCACGGGCGATCTCGAACGCTCCATTGCGTTCTATCGCACGTTGGGATTTCGTCTGATCGTAAAAAGCGATCATTATGCGCGCTTCGA
>JBEKLK010000003.1:0-35317 GCA_050010235.1 Rhizomicrobium sp. | reverse complement strand
CGCCTGTATCGAACCAGTTTTCGGAATCGAACGCACTTTGACCTTCGCCCTTGAAATAGGCTTTGGCGACGGCCGGCCCGCGCACTTTGAGCCTGCCGAACGCCTTGCCGTCGCGCGGCAGTTCGCGATCTTCGTCGTCGACGATCTTCATTTCCACGCTGAAGGGCGGATGGCCCTGCTTCAGCTTGAACGCGAGCTGTTCCTCGTAAGGCAGCGCGTCCATGCCCGCCTTGAGCGTGCCCAGCGTGCCCAGCGGGCTCATTTCCGTCATGCCCCAGGCATGGACGACCTCGACCTCGTATTTGCGTTCGAAAATCTCGATCATCGAGCGCGGGCAAGCCGAACCGCCGATCAGGACGCGCTTCAGATGCGGCAGCATCTTTCCCGTCTGTTCGAGATATTGCAGCAGCATGAGCCAGACCGTGGGCACGGCCGCGGTCATCGTCACTTTCTCCGTCTCAAGCAATTCGTAGACGGAGGCGCCGTCGAGTTTCGGTCCCGGCAGCACCAGCTTCGCGCCCATCATCGGGCCGACGAATGCAAGCGCCCACGCATTGGCGTGAAACATCGGCACGACCGGCAGCACGCTATCGACTCCGCGCACGCCTTGCGCGTCCGCCTGACTCGCGACCAAAGAATGCAACACGTTCGAACGGTGCGAATAGAGCACGCCTTTGGGATTGCCCGTCGTGCCCGAGGTGTAGCAAAGCCCGCAAGCCGTATGCTCGTCGAAATCCTTCCAGGCGAAATCGTCCGCGGGTTCCGCGATGAAATCTTCATAAGCGACGAGATTGGGGATTGCCGCCTTCGGCAGATGGGCGCGGTCAGTGAGCGCCACATAAAGTTCGATCGAGGGAAGTTTGGGCGCGATCTCTGCGACCAGGTTGGCGAAGCTCGTGTCGAAAAACAGCACGCGGTCTTCCGCATGTCCCACGATGTAAACAAGCTGCTCGGGAAACAGGCGCGGGTTCAAGGTGTGATAGATCGCGCCGATGCCGGTGATGCCGTACCAGGTTTCGATGTGGCGGTGGGTATTCCAGGCCAGCGTGCCGATGCGGTCGCCCAGCTTGATGCCGTGTCTGTGGAGCGCCAGGGCCACTCTGCGGGCGCGGCCGTGAATTTCGCCGTAATTCGTCCGGTGAATGGGACCTTCCACCGTCCGCGTCACGACCTCGCGGTTGCCGTGATAGCGCTCGGCGTGGTCGATGATCTTGTGGACCAGCAGCGGCCAGTCCTGCATCAGGCCTAACATTCCCCGGCAACCCCTGAATTACCCACCGCATCATAGGAATGCCCGCGCAGCGGAGCAACGCAGGCGCGCGTCCGCGTTGACGCGGCGCGGGCGCGCGGGCGATGAATGGTCCCGCCATCCCCGAGGCTCGTTTCATGCCCCTTTCCAATGCCCAATCGCGCGACGTCCAGAGCCTTCTGCACCCCTATACAAATCTCGTGAAACTGCGCGAAACGGGGCCGCTGGTGTTCGAGCGGGGCAAGGGCGTCCGCGTCTATGACGAGCACGGCAAGGACTATATCGAGGCCATGGCGGGGCTTTGGTGCACCGCACTGGGCTGGGGCGAAGAGGCCCTGATCGAGGCGGCCTCCGAGCAAATGCGCAAGCTCGCCTTCGCCCATATCTTCGCCGGACGCAGCCACGAACCGGCCATCGCGCTGGCGGAGAAGCTGAAGGAGGTTGCGCCGTTCCCCGTCGGCAAGGTGTTCTTCGCCAATTCCGGTTCGGAAGCCAACGACACCCAGGTCAAGCTCATCTGGTATGTCAACAACGCCCGGGGCAAGCCCAAGGCGAAGAAGATCATCAGCCGCACCAAGGGCTATCACGGCGTCACCATCGCCGCCGCGAGCCTGACCGGTCTTCCCGGCAACCACAAAAGTTTTGACCTGCCGCTCGATTTCGTGCGCTTCGCCGATTGCCCGCATTTCTACCGCAACGCCGAGCCCGGCGAGAGCGAGATGGAATTCTCCGTACGGATGGGCCGCAACCTCGCCAACCTGATCGAGACGGAAGGCCCCGAAACGATCGGCGCGATGATCGCCGAGCCCGTGCAGGGCGCGGGCGGGGTGATCCTGCCGCCCAAGGGTTATTTCGACGAAATCTGTCGCGTACTCGACCGCTTCGGCATACCGCTGATCGACGACGAAGTGATCACGGGCTTCGGACGCACGGGCAACTGGTTCGGCTGCGGCACCTATGGCTTCGAGCCCGCGACGATGACGGTCGCCAAGGCGCTGTCGTCGGCCTATCTGCCGATCTCCGCGGTGATGCTGTCGCCGGAAATGTGCGACGCGATCGAAAGCGAATCCGGAAAGATCGGGACCTTCGGCCACGGATTCACCTATTCCGGCCATCCGGTCGCCGCAGCCGTCGCGTTGAAGACCATCGAGCTCTATCAGGAGCGCGACATCGTGGGCCATGTACGAGAAGTCGCACCGCGCTTTCTCGCACGGCTCGCAAAGCTCGGCGAGCATCCGCTGGTGGGCGAGGCGAAAGGCATTGGATTGCTCGGTGGCGTCGAGATCGTCGCGGACAAGAAAACGAAGGCGAGTTTCGATCCGGCGAAAACCGCCGCCGCCACGATCGCGCGCTTTGCCGAAGATGAAGGCCTCATCACGCGTCCGCTGCTGGGCGACCGCATCGCGCTCTGTCCGCCGCTCGTCATCGACGAAGCCGAAATCGACGAATTGTTCGACCGCTTCGAACGCGCGCTCGCCAAGGGTCTCGACTGGGCGACGAGGGAAAAATTGATCGCGTAGGATCGGCACGTCGAGGTTTTTCCGCATCCGAAAGCCAGGCCGCAAGAATCGGGTGGTTCCGCGTTTCTCATCCCGCCTAGCGTCGGGCCCATGGCATTCGACAAATCGGAAGACCCGCGCATTCTTGAAATCGCGATGCGTCACGCGCAGGCCTATCTCGCCGGCCTGGACGCGCGTGGTGTTGCTCCATCCGCTGCGCCGGATGCCTTGCGCCGGCAGATGGGCAAGCCTCTTTCGGATCATGGCGCATCCGCGGAAGAGGTGATCGACGATCTCGTCAGGGACGCATCTCCAGGGCTGATCGGTTCGGCCGGCGGCCGGTTCTTCGGCTGGGTGATCGGCGGCACGCTGCCCGTCGCAATGGCGGCCGACTGGCTGACATCGGCCTGGGATCAGAACGCCACTATAAGTGCTTGCGCGCCGGCGGCCGGCGTCGCGGAGGAAATCGCCGGTGCGTGGCTCAAGGATCTATTGGACTTGCCGGCGGAAAGCAGTTTCGCGTTCGTCACCGGATGCCAGATGGCGCATGTGACGTGCCTCGCCGCCGCCCGCGGCGCACTCCTCAGCAGATGCGGCTGGGACGTCGGCGAGCAAGGACTGGCCGGCGCACCGAAGATTCGAATCCTCGCCAATGAGCACCGCCATGGCTCGATCGATCGCGCCATAGGCCTTCTTGGACTGGGCCGCGCCAATATCGAGCCGCTCAAAACCGATGCCGTCGGGCGGGTTGACGTCGACGCTCTTGATCGCGCGCTTGGCCACAGCAATCCGGGCTCCACGATATTGGCGCTTCAGGCGGGCGACATCGCCACGGGGACGTTCGACCGCTTTGAGGAGTTGATTCCGCGGGCGAAAGCAGCGGGGGCATGGGTGCATATCGATGGAGCCTTCGGCCTCTGGGCGAGAGCGAGCCGCCGATACCGTCATTTAACCCGCGGCGTCGAACTCGCGGATTCCTGGGCGACTGACGGGCATAAGCTGCTGAACGTGCCGTTCGATTGCGGATACGCCTTTGTGGCCCATTCCGAGCATCACAAAGCGGCGTTGTCTCTGCGCGCGTCTTATCTGACGCACGCCGACGATGCGCGCGATCAGATCGACTGGACTCCGGATTGGTCGCGGCGCGCCCGCGGCTTTGCCACCTACGCCGCCTTGCGGACATTGGGGCGAGCGGGAGTTGCCGACCTGTTCGATCACTGCTGCGAGCGCGCGCACGCGCTGGCGCATGGCATCGGCTATCTGCCCGGCGTCGAGATCGTCAGCGAACCCGTCATCAACCAGGCATTGGTGAGATTCAGCGATCCCCGCGACGGCGCGGCAGAAGCCGATCACGACCGGCGAACGGATGATGTGATCGCCGCCGTCAACGCAACGGGAGAAGCATTCTTCACGGGGACCACATGGCGCGGGCGCCGCGTCATGCGCATCAGCGTGTGCAGCTGGCGCACGAGCGCTTCGGATATCGATCGTACGATTGCCGCTGTTCGCACAGTGCTGCGCTCCAACGATCTCGGCCGCAGGGGCTGACAGCGGCGCTATTCGCCGCGCAATTTCGCCAGAGCTTCCGGGAAGCGGCGTGACAGCGGAACGGTCAGGCTCTGCAGCTCGATTGCGTAGTCGCCCGAGCCTTCGGGCTTTAGAGCGGTCACCTGCTCCGCATTAACGAGCCAGGAGCGATGAGTGCGCAAGAAGCCCTGGGTCGCGAGTTCGGTCTCGAGCGCTGACAACGGCGAACGCATCAGCAGCCGACGACCGTCGCGGAGCACGAACTCGACATAATTGCCCGCCGACGTGATCGCCAGAATCTCGTCGAATTTGACGCGCGTGAGCTTGGCGCCGTCGCGGATATCGAAGGTGGGCGCGCGCTCCGGTTCCACAGCCAAAATCTGTTGGCGGAGCAGGTGATCGATCAGCGTGAATCCGGCAACGAACAGGGCATATCCAAGCACATCCTTGCGGCTCTCATAGAGGAGTTGAGCGCCGAATGGCCCGAAGACGTAGTGCGTGCCCGCCAGCCAGGCGATGAATTTCCGGATCAGCACAAAGCCGCCCACATGCGCGAGCGAAAAAGCTAATGCCGCGGGGATGTGAACCAGCAGCTTCCAGCGCGGCCGAATGCGGGGCGGAGCAAAGCGCCAGGCAAGCCACGGAATCCACAGGAAGAGCATAAAGGTGAGCCAGCTGGACGCCTCGCCAACGAGAGGTCCTGCCAGACTGTGGCTTTCGTGTTGTTCCGTGATGACGTTGACCGCGTTCACGACGCCCACTGTCGCGGCTGCGATCCCCATGGAATAGAGGAATGTCTGCCGCGATCTCGTCCCGGATTCGTCGCCGCTCATCCCGAGCCATTGCCGCACAGCACCGGTCGCGCGCAGCCCGTCCCGATCCGCTTCACGCGGCTGGGAAGGTCTGGCAGAAGTTTCGGACGTGGCGGACACCCAGGTTCCCGTAAGCCGGCAGTCAAGCAGCATAGAGTTTTAACAGCGGAGCAGGAAAATGAGAATGCACAGGCGAACTCTGTTGAAAGGAATGGCGGCGACCCTGGCGTTGCAGCCGCTCGCAGGGGTGCAACTCTCCGCCAAAGCGGCGGGCCTCGCGCGGCGTTTCCGCCCCACGGACGCCGAATGGCCCGGAGCGGCGAGCTGGGCTGAGCTGAAGGACGCCGTGGGCGGAAACCTGATCCCTGTGCATGCGCCTTTCGCCGCCTGCGGCCCCGATCCGAAAGATCCCACCTGCCTCGATGCGCTCAAGAACATGCGCAATCCTTTCTGGGTCGGCGACCAGCCCGGCGGCACGGAAGTCTCGGGTTGGCTCGATGCCTGGACTCCAGCGCCCAGCGTCTACGCGATCAAGGCGCGCAACGCGGCCGATGTGGCTGCCGGCATCGATTTCGCCCGCACACACAATCTCAGGCTCGTGGTCAAGGGCACCGGGCATTCCTATCTAGGCACATCCAACGCGCCGGATTCTTTGCTCGCCTGGACTCGCGGGATGAACAAAGTGACCGTTCATGACGCGTTTGTAGCGACGGGCTCGGGCGATGCGCCCGTGCCGGCCGTCAGCGCCGAGGCAGGCGCGCTGTGGATCGATCTTTACAACGCGGTGACCCTGGGAGCCGGCCGTTACGTTCAGGGTGGCGGCTGCACGGACGTCGGCGTCGCGGGACTCGTCCAGGGCGGCGGCTTCGGATCCTTCTCGAAAGGGTTCGGCACGGCGGCGGCGAGCCTGCTCGAAGCCGAAATCGTCACCGCCGACGGCGCGGTGCGCATCGCCAATGCGAGCAGCAATCCCGATCTCTTCTGGGCGCTCAAAGGGGGAGGTGGAGGCACCTTCGGTATCGTCACGCGGTTTACGTTGCGGACCCATGAGTTGCCGAAATATTTCGGTTACGCGGGTGGCAAGATTCAGGCGCAATCGGACGCAGCGTACGCGCGGCTGATCGCACAATTCCTCGGCTTCTATCGGGACAATCTGTTCAATCCGCATTGGGGCGAGCAGGTCCATTTCGACTCGGACAATGTGTTCGAAATCTCGATGGTGTGTCAGGGCCTCGACGCGTCGCAGGCGAATGCGGTGTGGCAATCGTTGCACGACTGGATAAAGGCCGCGCCGCAGGACTACAGCATCCTTTCCGAGCTTCAGGTCGGCGCGTGGGATTCGAAGGGCTGGTGGGATGTCGCGAACAATCCCTCGCTGATCCGCGATACGCGCGAAGGTGCGCCGCCCTGGCATGGCTGGTGGCAGGGCGACCAGGGGCAGGTGGGAGCGTTCCTGCATGGCTATGAATCGCTGTGGCTGCCCGCGTCCTTATTGCAGGACGATCGGAAGGCCGAGCTCGCCGACGCGATCTTCGCCGCGAGCCGCCACAAACAGGTGCAATTTCACTTCAACAAGGGAATCGCGGGCGCTGCGCCCGAAGCGATTGCAGCCACGCGCGAGACGTCGATCAACCCCGCGGTTGTGGACGCGTTCACTCTGGTCATCATCGCCGACGGCGAAGCGCCGGTCTATCCCGGATTGCCGGGCGCGTCCGTGAATCTGAAGGCTGCCAAGGAAGATGCGCGCAAAATCGATGCGGCGGCAGCCGAGCTTCGCAAGGCCGCGCCGAACTCCGGCGCCTATGTCAACGAAAGCAATTATTTCAATTCGAACTGGCAGCAGGATTACTGGGGCACGAATTATCCGCGTTTGCGGGCGATAAAATCCAAATACGATCCCAACGGGCTCTTCTTCGTTCACCACGGTGTGGGCAGCGAAGATTGGAGCGCCGATGGGTTCACTCGCGTGGCCGCGCACTGAAGAGGTTATTTCAGCCCCAGTTTTTGCGCCAGATACACATAGGAGAGCGCCCACATCTCTGCCTGCTCTTCATGCGTGGCGCCGGGGCCGTGGCCGCCTTCGGGGCTTTCGTAGAACAGCACATCCTGGTTCATCGCTTCCATCTTCGCCGCCATCATGCGCGCAAAGACGGGCGTGACGCGGTCGTCGCTGGTTTCGGTGATGAACAGAATGGGCGGATATTTTACGTCCGGCTTCAGATTCTCATAGGCCGAATATTTGAGGATCGCCGCCCGCATGACGGGATCGGCGGGGTCGCCGTATTCTCCCACCCATGACGCGCCCGCGCCGAAATGCGTGTAGCGCAGCATGTCGACGAGTGGGCGCTGGCAGACGACCGCGCCGAACAGATCGGGGCGTTCCGCCATCGTGGCCGTGACCAGCAAGCCGCCATTCGAGGCGCCGACGCTGCCCACCTGCTTCGGCGTCGCCAATCCGCGATGCTCGATATCTTCGGCGACCGCTTCGAAATCGTCGAAGGCGCGTTGGTGATGGAGCTTGAGGGCAGCCTGATGCCAGGCTGGTCCGAACTCGCCTCCACCGCGGATATTCGCCACCGCAACCGCGCCGCCTTTCGCGAGCCAGGTTTGTCCCGCATCAAGCGGGCGATGTCCATCATTCCAGTACCAGGGCACCAGCGACAACTCGAACCCGCCATAGGAATAGAGAATGGTCGGCGCCGGCCCTGTCGCCGTCTTCGAATGGATCAGGAAATAGGGAATCTTGGTGCCGTCGGCGGAGGTCGCCTCGAATTGATCGGTCACCATTCCGCTTGCATCGAAGCGCGCGGGCTCGGATTTGATCGCCGCGGGTGCACCTTTGCCGTCATAGGCATAGAGCGTCACCGGCTGCAGGAAGCTTTCGAAAGTGAATTGCGCCAGCGGCGTCCAGTCGTCGGTGGCGACAATATGCGTCGAGCCGCGTTTCGGGAGATCGAGCGTCGTGCCGCTCCAGGCGCCTGCTTTTCCGGGGCGGAATTCGTGGATCGCACCGGTGACGTTTTCAAAGATCGAGGCATAGACCGCGTCGCGTCCGGCAGACACGTCGTCGATCGTGCCGCGCGCATCCGGCGTGTAGAGCACGGTGTAGCTCGGCTTGTTCGACTTCACGAAGCGCTGCACGGGAAATGCAACCAGCGAGCCCTGCGGAATCGCAGTCCCTCCCCGCGGCGTCCAGGCGTCGCGCAACGTGAACAGCAGATTGCCGTCGGTGATGCCTTTGAGATCGGCGCCGAGCGGAAGAGGCAGCTTGACCGTCGTGCCGTCCGGCTTCACGTAAAAATATTCCGCGGTGAAGAAAGTGAGGCCGTGCTCTACCAGCGCAATCGTGCCATATGGACCGCGGAAGACGATGGGCCGCGACGAGATGTCGGTCGTGCGGCCTTCGAACACCGTCTTCGCCGCCGATATCGGCTGGCCGCGATGCCAGAGTTTCACGATGCGCGGATAGCTGGACACGGTCATCGAGCCGGGGCCGAAATCCGTGCCGAACAGGATCGTATTCGCGTCCACATACGTCGCTTCGGATTTCGCCACCTTCAAGGTGAAGCCGTCTTTGGGAAATGCTTTCGCCTTGGGATCGTATTCGCGCACCACCGAGGCATCGCTGCCGCCCGGCGACAGATTCACCAGGCACCGCTTCATGCCCGGCGCGCAGCGCGCGCCCTGCCAGACCCAATCGGCGTGTTCGTCGGCGTCGAGCTTGTCGACGTCCAGGAGCACGTTCCATTTGGGGTCGGCGTTGCGATAGTCCTGGGCGGATGTCTTACGCCAGACTCCGCGTACATGGCTCGCGTCCTGCCAGAAATTGTAGACGTCACCGTGATCGAGATCGCCCGTCGCAATGCGGTCGTTGGCGTTCAGCACGGTGAGGATGGTGTCGTAGTCTTTTTTGTATTCGGGATCGGACCGGAGCACCGAAAAGGTCTTTTCGTTCTGCGCTTTCGCCCAGTCGAGCGGCTTGGCGCCGTGAATATCGGTGAGCCACAGATAGGGATCTGGCGAGTCGGGCGTGAGGTCCGCATTTTGCGCGAACGCTGCGCCCGCGAATGCGCCGACGAGCGCGAATCCAAAAACCAGCTTCGCCAAAGTCATTCGTTCCCCCTACGGGCGGTTCGGTGTCCAATGTCCACTGCAAACTCGCCGGACGAAAGTCAAATCTTAGGGAAAGTTCCAGTGGAGGCCTCATCGCCGTTCAAACAAAAGTGTCGGATTGCCCTTGTAGGTCGTCTGCGCATATTGCGCGTAACCCGCTTTCTCGGCCACGCGGATAGACGGTGCGTTTTCCGGCGCGATCATGCAGGTGGTGCGCACGCGCCCGAAACGTTCGTCATGCCAGGCGAGTGCGGCTGCGACCGCTTCCGTCGCATAGCCTTTGCCCTGCGCATGCAGCATCAACGCCCAGCCGATTTCGTGCGCGCCATCGAAGCCGGGACTCAACGGCCGCTTGCCTTCGAGGAACCCCATTTCCCCGGCAAATTGTCCCGTCGTTGTTTCCTCGATCAGCCAGTAACCGAATCCCATCAGTGCCCAGTGGCCCGGGTAACGCTGGAACCTGTGCCAGCTCTCTTCTTCCGTCGAAGGCTGACCGCCGATGAAGCGTGCCACACCCGGATCCGACCACATCGCGAAGCTGTCCGGAAAGTCCGCGAGTGCGTGTGCACGCAGGATCAATCGCGGCGTTTTGATGGATGGTGCGGTTTTTAATTTTTCGGCCGGCATCTGTGCTTGGCCCCTCATTCGTTTCCCGGGTCGGAACATATACTTAAATCTCATGGTTCCCGGAACCCGGGCCCGCACTCGCGACTTACATGACTGAAGCCACGCGCATCGCCCAATCGCGAGGCCTGTGGCGAAGCGTTCCCATCCAAGGAGTCCGCGAACATGGCCAGTCCTTTCACTCTCTCGAAATTGCCCTATGACGAAAATGCGCTCGAACCCGTGATCTCCGCAGAAACGGTCGGGTTGCATTACAAGAAGCACCACAAAACCTATGTGGAGACGCTCAACAAGCTGGTGGAAGGCACGCGCTTTGCCGACATGAAGCTTGAGGAAGTCGTGCGGGCCACGTCGGGCAAGGAAGCCGAAAAGGACAAAAAGATTTTCAACAATGCCGGCCAGGTGTGGAACCACGATTTCTACTGGCGCAGCCTGTCGCCCAAATCGACCAAGCCCAGCGGGAAGCTCAGCCACGCCATCGAGCGGGACTTCGGCGGCATCGATGCACTGATCGAGAAACTCGCCGCAGCCGGCAAGGAACAGTTCGGCAGCGGCTGGGCCTGGCTCGTTTCCCAGCACGGAAAACTCTCCATCGACAAAACGTCGAACGCGATCGATCCCATGGCCAAGGGCATCAACTGCCTGTTGACCATCGACGTGTGGGAGCACGCCTATTATCTCGACTACCGGAACGAGCGGCCGAAATACCTTCAGGCTGTGCTCGCCAAGCTGCTGAACTGGGATTTCGCCGCGGAAAACCTGGAAAAAGAGGATCATCCGATCCGCGCAGCAGCTTGACGTTGACGTAAACGTCAACTAGGAGTCCGGCCCGCAATTGACAGGGCCGGACTCTCGTCCGGATGAGGCTTGAGCCGGACCTTCACCATCCAGGACCTGACCAAAGCATTCGGGATCACCTCCCGGACGCTGCGCCATTATGAGCAAAAAGGCCTGATCTCGCCCGAGCGGCGCGGCCAGACCCGGATTTATTCCGCACGGGACCGGGCCCGGCTCCTGCTCATTCTGCGCGGCAAGCGCGTCGGCTTCGGTCTCGACGAGATCGCCGAAATCCTCAACCTCTACGACCAGAGCGACGGCGCGGCCCAGCTCGGCCTCGCACGCAAGAAATTCGACGAACGCATCGCGCTCCTCGAACAGCAGAAAGCCGACATCGAAGAGTCGCTGGCCGAGCTCAAACTCGGCCTTACCATGATCGAAAACAAGCTCGCCGAACGGCATGAGCAGGAGCGTCCGCGCATCCGGCTCACCGGTTATGGCGTGATGCCGGCGGAGGATTGAATGACTGCGGTGACTGTCGAAACGCCGGACTACATGACCGAAGATCTGCGCATCTTCGAAGACGGCGTGGGAAAATTTCTCGAGCGCGAAGTGGTGCCGAACAACGAGCGCTACATCGCGCAGCATCATGTCGACCGCGATTTGTGGAACAAGGCGGGCGCGGCCGGGCTTCTGTGCGCGTCGATGCCGGAAGAATATGGCGGCTCGGGCGGCACCTTCGCGCACGAGGCGGTTATCATCGACCAGCTTGGCCGGCGCGGCGTCGACGGCTGGGGGATCGTTCTGCACAACGCGATCGTCGCGCCTTACATTCTTCATTACGGCACGGAAGAGCAAAAAAAGCGCTGGCTGCCGCGGCTCGCCAGCGGCGAACTGGTGGGCGCCATTGCGATGACGGAGCCCGGCACGGGTTCGGACCTGCAGAACGTCAAGACCACGGCCAAGCGCGACGGCAACCAATATCTCGTCAACGGCTCGAAGACCTTCATCACCAATGGCGGCACGGCGAATTTCGTCATCGTCGTCTCCAAGACGGATACGACCAAGGGCGCGAAAGGCATTTCGCTCGTTTGCGTGGAGACGGACGAGGCAGAAGGTTTCCGCCGCGGCCGGGTGCTCGACAAATTGGGCCAGAAGGCCAACGACACGGCCGAACTGTTCTTCGACGACGTGCGTGTGCCCACGGAAAATTTGATCGGCATCGACGAAGGCCAGGGCTTCGTCCAGCTCATGCAGCAATTGCCGCAGGAGCGCCTGATCATTGCGCTGCAGGCGCTCGCCGTGATCGAACGCGCGCTCGACGTGACCGGCACCTACGTGAAAGAGCGCCGGGCTTTCGGCAAGCAGATCATCGAATTCCAGAACACGCAGTTCAAGCTGGCCGAATGCAAGACCGAGGCGACGGTCGGCAAGGTGTTCTGCCATCACTGCGTCGATCTTCACCTGCAAGGGAAACTGGACGCCACCATGGCCTCTATGGCCAAGCTGTGGCTGACGGACACGCAGTGCAAAATCGTTGACGAATGCCTGCAGCTGCATGGCGGCTATGGCTACATGAACGAGTTCCCCATCGCGCGCATGTTCGCCGACAGCCGCGTGCAGAAAATCTACGGCGGCACCAACGAAATCATGAAACTTCTGATCGCGCGGAGTTTGTGAGCGCGCCAAAGCTTCGACCAATCGAGAATCCACCAAGGAGGACGTCCATGACCGAATGTTTTGTTTACGACACCGTCCGCACGCCCCGCGGCAAGGGCAAGAAAGACGGCGCGCTGCATGAAGTGACGGCGCTGGAGCTCGCAAGCCAGGCGCTGCGCGCGATCCGGGATCGCAACCATCTCGACACCGGCATGGTCGACGATGTGGTCCTGGGCTGCGTCGATCCCGTCGGCGAGCAGGGCTCCAACATCGCGCGCATCGCGGTCCTGAATGCGGATTATGCGGATTCAGTGGCGGGCGTGCAGATCAACCGTTTCTGCGCCAGCGGCCTGGAGGCCACCAACATGGCGGCCGGTCAAGTCATGTCGGGCCAGTCGGACATGACCATCGGCGGAGGCGTGGAATCCATGAGCCGCGTCGGCATGGGCGCCAGCGGCGGGGCGTGGTCGACCGATCCGCAGATCGCCATCAAATCCTATTTCACGCCGCAAGGCATCGGCGCCGATCTGATCGCGACCTTGGACGGGTTTTCCCGCGACGACGTGGACGCCTATGCGGTGGAAAGCCAGAAGCGCGCGGCGAATGCGTGGTCCAACGGCTATTTCAAGAAATCGGTCGTGCCGGTGAAAGACATTCTTGGCCAGACCATGCTCGACCGCGACGAACATATGCGCCCCGATGCGACGATGCAGTCGCTGGCCTCGCTCCAGCCGGCGTTTGCGCAGCTGGGCGAATTCGCGGGCTTCGATTCGGTGGCGCAGCAGCGTTATCCGCAGGTCGAGAAGCTCAACCACGTCCATCACGCCGGCAATTCGAGCGGCATCGTGGATGGCGCGGCCGCCGTGCTCCTGGGCACCAAGGAAGCGGGAAAGTCGCAAGGCCTGAAGCCGCGCGCGCGCATCCGCGCTTTCGCCTCCATTGGCTCGGAGCCCTGCATCATGCTGACCGGCCCTGCGCTGGTCACCGAGAAGGTCTTGAAGCGCGCAGGGATGACCGTGAAGGACATCGACCTGTTCGAACTCAACGAGGCGTTCGCCTCCGTCGTGCTGCGCTTCATGCAGAAGCTCGATATCCCGCATGAGAAGACGAATGTGAATGGCGGTGCGATCGCGATGGGCCATCCTCTCGGTGCGACGGGCGCGATGATTCTGGGCACCGTGCTCGACGAGCTGGAACGGCGCGGTCTGTCGACCGCTCTCGTCACGCTCTGCGTGGGCGCAGGCATGGGCACCGCCACGATCATCGAACGCGTCTGAACGCCACTCCATCAAGGATCACGAACATGAACCTCACGAATTTCAAATGGGATCAGGACGCGGACGGCATCGTCACTCTGACCTGGGACGTGCCCGGCCGTTCGATGAACGTGCTGACAAGCTCGGCCATCGCGGAAATCATGCAGGTGGCCGAAAAGGTCGCGGCCGATGCGACCATCAAGGGCCTCGTCATCACCAGCGGTAAGGCAAACGGCTTCTGCGCGGGTGCGGCTCTTGACGAGATGGAAGGCAATGCGAGCGGCGGCAAGACGCAATCGCCGCAGGACGCGATCGCAGCGCGCTATGCGGGCGTGATGCAATTCCATACCTCGCTCAGAAAGCTCGAGACCTGCGGCAAGCCGGTCGCGGCCGCGATCAACGGGCTCGCGCTCGGCGGCGGGCTCGAAGTGACGCTCGCCTGCCACTATCGCGTGGTGGCCGACAATCCGAAGCTGCAACTCGGTCTTCCCGAAGCGAAAGTGGGTCTGTTGCCCGGTGGTGGCGGCACGCAACGTTTGCCGCGCCTGATCGGCGCGATGCAGGCGCTGCCGCTCATCCTGCAGGGCACCAGCGTCGATCCGCAAAAGGCGCTGGGTCTCAAGCTGGTGCATGCGGTGGCACCGGTGGCGGGTCTCGTCGATGCGGCGAAAGCCTGGATCAAGAGCAAGCCGGAAGCCGTGCAGCCCTGGGACAAGAAGGATTTCAAGCTTCCCGGCGGCGGACCGTTCTCGCCCGGCGGCAGCCAGGTGTTCACCATGGGCAATGCGATGCTGCGCAAGGAAAGCTACAGCAATTATCCCGCGCAGCGCTACATCATGTCCTGCGTCTATGAAGGCATCCAGGTTCCCATCGATGCGGGCCTGCGCATCGAGGCGCGCTATTTCGTCAAGCTGCTGATGGATCCCGCGAGCCGCAACATGATCCGCTCGCTGTTCCTTTCCATGCAGGATCTGGGCAAGGGCGCAAGGCGGCCGAAAAACGAAGCGCCGTCCGATGTGAAAACGCTGGGCGTGCTGGGCGCCGGCGTGATGGGCGGCGGCATCGCCTATGTGTCGGCCGTCGCCGGCATCGATGTCGTGCTGGTCGACACCACAATCGAAAAGGCGAATGCGGGCCGCGATCATGCGGGCGGCATCATCGACCGCCAGATCGAAAAGGGCCGCTCGACACCGGAGAAGAAGGCGGAGATCCTGTCGCGCATCCATCCGACGGCCGATTTCGCGGACCTCAAGAATGTCGACTTCATCGTCGAAGCGGTGTTCGAGGATCGCGCGGTGAAGGCCGAAGCGACGAAGAAGGCCTGCGCCGTGATTCCGAAGGCGGCCGTGTTCGGCTCGAACACGTCGACCTTGCCGATCACGGGTCTCGCGGAAGCGAGCGACCGGCCGGAAAGTTTCATCGGCGTGCATTTCTTCTCGCCGGTGGATCGCATGGGCCTGGTCGAGATCATCCGCGGCAAGCAGACCAACGACCGCGCGCTCGCCATCGCGATGGATTACGTCCAGAAGATCAAGAAGACGCCCATCGTCGTCAACGACAGCCGCGGCTTCTACACCTCGCGCTGCGTCGGCACGTTCCCGGGCGAGGGCATGGCCCTGCTGAGCGAAGGCATCCATCCCGCCATGATCGAGAATGTCGCGCGCATGGCCGGCATGCCGATGGGGCCGCTCGAGCTGATGGATTCCATCGGCATCGACACGGGCTTGAAGGTCGCTCGCCAAACGAAGAAGGATCTGGGGATCACCGCGACGAGTCCGCAGGAGGATTTCTTCGCCTGGATCGTGGAGAAGTCGAACCGCCCCGGCCGCAAGACCGGCAAGGGCTTCTACGACTACGACGCGAAGGGCAAGCGCCTGCGGCTGTGGCCGGAACTGCTCACCTACAAGGGCGGCCACTGGAAGACCGACAGCGACGTGGACGAGATGAAGGCGCGTTTCCTCACCATCCAGGCGCTGGAAGCGGCGCGCTGTTTCGAGGAAGGCGTCATCACCGATCCGCGCGACGCGGATGTGGGCGCCATCCTGGGCTGGGGCTATGCGCCGTTCACGGGCGGGCCGATCTCCTACATCGACACGGTGGGCACGGCCGCCTTCGTCAAACGCTGCGACGACTTCACGGCCAAATACGGAGACCGCTTCAAGCCCAATAAGCTGCTGCGCGACATGGCCGCGAAGAACGAAACCTTTTACGCCCGCTACGCGCCGCAGAAACAGGCGGCGTGAGGCGAAGCTTGACCAGCCTCTCCTCTGAAACGGGGAGGGGCTGGTATTTCCAAGCTCACGCGCCGATTGAAATAAATCCGTCGACACGATACGCAATCCCCATCTATCAAGTCTTCCATGATCCTCGTCGGCCAATATGATTCCCCGCCCACGCGACGTGTCGCGATTTCACTTTCCGTTCTCGGTTTTGTGTTCGAACACGATGCGCGTTCCATCTTCGGAGATTTCGACGCGTTGCGGGCGATCAACCCGCTGGGACGCATTCCGTCACTCGTGCTCGACGATGGAACGGCGTTGATCGATTCGGCGGCCATATTGGACTGGATCGACCAGGAGGTAGGACCGGAACGCGCGCTGATGCCACCACACGGACCTGCACGCCGGATCGCGATGCAGACCGTGGCGCTGGCCTTGGGCGCGGTCGAGAAGATCGGGGCTGCCGCCTATGAGCGGCTGATGCGTCCGCCGCAATATCGCTGGCCGGAATGGATCGCGCGCTGCCGCACGCAGGGGGCGGGCGCGCTTCCGGTGCTGGAGCGCGTGCAATGGTCGGAGCGTCTCGATCAGGCGCAAATCACCACCGCCTGCATGGTGAATTATCTGCGCACGGTCGATCCCGAAATCATCCCGCGTGGCCGCTATCCCGCTCTCGACGCGTTGACGGATCGTTGCGAGGAGCGACCCGAATTCGCGAATACACGCGTCGATGGCTATGCCCTTCCGCGAGGCAAACTCGGGGGCTGAATCACCATTCGGGGAGAATTGGATATTGTCACCGAACCTTAACGGCTCACCCGCTATGACCGGCGGGAGGGTCTTCCATGTCCAATGCCCGCGAACGCCTGACGCATCTCGTCGAACTGGCAAGCGCGCCGGAGAAGCAGCCGGCGTTGGCGACCGAACTGTGCGATCTGTTGATCGACTGGCCGGCCGACTATTCGAGCGCCATGCGCGCGCCGTTCGAGGCGCTCTTGGAAAAGGTGGCGCGCGAAATCGACGGCCCGACGCGCCGGCGCCTGGCGACGCGGCTTGCGGCCTATGCCGAAACGCCGCTCGATCTCCTGAACGAATTCTTTTTCGATCTTCCGCTGGAGTCCCGAAACGCGATCCTCGCGCGCAATGACGAAGCCGGCGACGGTTCCATCGCGCCGGCGCCGGCCCCCGAAGTCGAAGCCGGCCTGGTCGAGACGCTACGCAGGAGCGACCGGGATCATTTCGCGGCTGCGCTGGGAACTTTTCTCGGCATCGACGCCATGACGGCCGCACAGATTCTCGACGATCATTCGGCCGGAGCATTGGCAGTGGCGTGCCGAGGCGCGCATCTGGAGCGCGCGACGTTTTCGGCGCTGGCGCTACTCGCCAACGGGAGAACATTCGACACGCTCGAATCCCGCTATGCGCGGCTTGGCGCCATCGACGGCATTCCCAAGGCAGGCGCGGAAGCCCTGCTCGATTTCTGGCGCGCGCGGCGCGACGTCGTCACCGCGCGGGAATCCGACGTACAAGCAGCGTAGTCCGCAGCGATCGGAACTCTTATCCACCCTCCCCTTGAGGGAGGGTCGAAATCTTCATTGAGCGACAGCGAAAGGAAGATTTCGGGGAGGGGTGCTCTGTCAACATCACCCCTCCCCGAAAAATATCTCGCTGCGCTCGAATTTTTCCACCCTCCCTCAAGGGGAGTTATATACTTGACTGACGGAAAAGCAAGGAGCAAAAATCGCCCCGACAGGCCGACTCTTCAAATTACGCCTTTGATGATCGATGCGGGCGCGCATGCGCTTGCAGAGCTAGGCGTTAATGTGACCGACTCGCTAGTATCCCGCGCGGCGACGATGCGAACTGTTTACGAGGCCATGGAGGAAGCTCGTTTAAGGCCCGGCCATATAAAAGGCCGAACCGAGTACAGGTTTGTGCTATCTCGCGATGAAGTGCCGCCATCGCGCTGAAGTCGGCCACCTTAAGGCTTGAGTCAAGCTTTCGGTCCGCTGTGACGTTGACGCGGAATAACTCTCCCGTATCCTTGTTAATGCCCACAGGATCATGCACAAACCGATTTCGCTGCCGCCCTAGATCGTCGACATCGCTACCGAATTTATTGAATGCTTTGAGCAATTCGTCTCTCGCTCCGCGATAATGCACGAGTGAAACAAGCGCCTTTATTCGACCATTCGAAGAAACGATCTGAGCCGTTAGGCATGCGCCCGCGCCACCCTCGACGTTTGCAAGTTCCCAAATGGCATCATTGATTAGAAATTCGAGTTGTGCCCAAATGCCCGCGATCCGTCCGACTGCCACTAAGTATGGGTCGAAGCGAGAGTCATACCAACCGTCGTCTTCATTAGCCATTTCGGGCTCCAATGACTCGTAAAATTGTTGACGATCAATATAGCGACGCGGAGACGCAGAAGCGGCTCGACAGTGCCTTGCGGCGTTCGCTCAAGATGCCGCCGCCAGCAAAGAAGCCAAAGCCGAGTCGGGCCAAGGAAACCAGCCGGAAGGCTCGTAAAACGGCCTAAAATCCACAGATTCGCGCACGCCCAAACGTGCCGCTATATTCGCCGCCGGAACGGCCATAGCCGTTCTGGGGCGTGGAAACCCCTCGATTAGGCGGCTCTCAGTGCAGCCGTCCCAAGCACTCCTTGACCCTACGGTCGGGGAGGCATGTGCGTATGTTCAGGGCGAAAGCCTAAAGGCGCATGCGGCTCTCCTAATCGAGGCTTTCCAACTCCCCGGTCACCAGGGGAGCGTTGCATGCGCGCGCACGAAAAGATTTTTCTCTACATCGGCGGCATCGTTGGATTGCTTGGCCTCTACGCCTTAGTGCTCATGAATGCGTCCGGCACGGATAGCGAGTCCGCCGCGTCAGCTGCACCCATCGCGCAAACGGGAGGCTACACAATCAGCGGCGATGCTTGGACATGCACGGGGCGCGGCGCGATTGCGTATATGGAAGCTACACAAGGCGACGCGGCCGCCTCGCGCGCCGAGCATGCGGAGTGTTTGCCAATGCTTTCCGCCGGTCCTGTGAACGTAATCGCGTTTCAGGGAAAATACGCTTTCATCTGTGACCGGCTTAAAGACGATCTCGGCGAATCGTTCGCTTGCACTTATGCGCTGACAAAAGATTTGCGCGATAGCAAAGGCGCCCGCGTTCCAGACCACTTCTCGAAACAGAGTCCCAGCCCGCGCTTTTTCGACGGCTCTTAGGAATGCTAACCCAAATCGAATTCTAGCTGCGCGTGCATGATCGCGAGGCGGAACGATTGCGCCTTGTTCCGCCGCTTGCGCCGGAAGCGTATTCGTCCATGCCACGCTTTCTTGCCGAGAAATATTTGTTTGCGCGACTTAGGCTTGCGCGGTCCCGTGAGGCTGTCGATATGTCAGGCGCTTGCCTTCCGCGCCCTTGATCGCGCGCGTTGTGCGTTCGGCATCTTCGATCCCAAGCGCACTGCGCTCGCTATAACGGAAATCGAATTCAGCGAGATAACGCTTTAGATGCTGCTCACTGACATGGTGGTATGTGCCGATCACGCCGCGCTTGAAGACGGAAAAATATCCTTCGACTGTGTTGCTATGAGCATCGCCGCGCACATATTCGTCCGCACCATGATCGACCATTTCGTGCCGGACAAATTCCTTGCCGATGTGCAAATAGCCACCATGCGTGTCGGTCATCAGCGAAGATTTTAGGTTGACTTGCGTGGTCAGGACCATGCGAAGCGTCTTGCCCGTCACGTTCGGAATATGGTTCGAACGGGCACGCCCGCCACGCTCTACCAATGTATGGACGATTTGCTTGCCAGCGCCGCCGATCTTCTTTGGGTCGCGCTTGCCGATATGCTTGTTCTTTTCCTTGCCGCCAACATAGGTCGTATCGGCCTCGACGATCTTGCCTTCGCCACCAAGGGGGCCAGCGTTCTTTCCGGGAGCCATAGCTTCGCGGATGCGATGCGACATGAACCAAGCCGTTTTATAGGTCACGTCCAGCGTGCGTGCGAGTTGATGGCTGCTCATGCCCTTCTTGCTTGAGCAGAGAAGGCGGAAGGCAAGTAACCACTTATGCAGCGGCACATGCGACCGCTCGTAAACCGTTCCCGTGCGAACCGTGAACTTGTCCTGACAGGCTTCGCAGTAGTACCAGCCCGGCCCCATGGACGGGCCGCCCACGGCGCGGGCTTCGTCTATAGAGCCGCAATGGGGGCAAATCGGCTGGCCGCTGGGCCAGCGGATTGCCTCAAGGTGCTTGCGGGCGGTCTCTTCGTTCGAATAGACAGGGTGGGAAAGTTCGACAGGCGTCATGGCTATCTCCAATGAAGGAAATATAGGGCGCCAATTCCTGTCAGTCAAGTATACAATTCCCCCCTCAAGGGGAGGGTGGAACCAAACACGCGTGCAATCAGAATTGTCTAAAACTTACGTCTCGGCGTGAACGTCGGCGCGTTCGCGCGTCTTGGCGAAGCGCAGCGCCGGAAATTTGTCGCCCACATAACCCAGTTCCCAATTGCTCTTGGCCAGAAACACCGGTGCGCCGTCCCGGTCTGTCGCCATCTGGCCGCGATAGACGCCGAGGAATTTCTCGATGTCGGCTTCGGGACCGGAGAGCCAGCGGGCGGTGTCGTAAGGCGAGGCTTCGAGTTCGGCATCGAGGCCGTATTCCGCCCGCAGCCGGCTCTTGAGCACGTCGAGCTGCAGCGCACCGACCACGCCCACGATCCATTGCGCGCCGATCATGGGCTTGAACACCTGCGTGACGCCTTCTTCCGCGAGGCTTTCGAGCGCGCGGGTCAGATGCTTCTGCCGCATGGGATCTGCGAGCCGCACGCGGCGCAGGATTTCCGGCGCGAAATTGGGAATGCCCGTGAACACCACCTCGCCCGATTCCGACAAGGTGTCGCCCACGCGCAGGATGCCGTGATTGGGAATGCCGATGATGTCGCCCGGCCACGCTTCGTCGACCGTCTCGCGCTCCTGCGCAAAGAACAGGATGGGATTGTGGACGCCGAGCGTCTTGCCCGTGCCCGACTGCTTGAGTTTCATGCCGCGCCGGAATTTTCCCGAGCACAGCCGCAGGAATGCCACGCGGTCGCGGTGGTTGGGGTCCATGTTCGCCTGGACCTTGAACACGAAGCCCGTCACTTCGTCTTCGGCTGGCGCAACCATACGCGCCTTGGAGGCCTGGGGGCGAGGCGGCGGCGCATATTCGGCCACCGCGCTCATCAATTCGCGCACGCCGAAATTCTTGAGCGCGCTGCCGAAGAAGACAGGCGTCAGATGGCCCGTGCGATAGACGTCCGCATCGAACGCGGGGCAGGCGCCTTGCGCCAGCGCGATATCTTCCAGAAGCTTGGCCTGAAGGTCTTCGGACAGAACCTCGGCCAGCGCGTTGCGGCCGACTCGTACGTTCTTGCCGAACACGGCGAACTCGTCGCGCAGCAAATCGTAGACGCCCTTGAAATTGAGCCCCATGCCCGCGGGCCACACCATGGGTGCGCAATCGAGTTGCAACTGATCGGAAATCTCGTCCATCAATTCGAACGGATCGCGAGCCTCGCGGTCCATCTTGTTGATGAAGGTCATGATCGGAATGTCGCGCAGGCGGCACACTTCGAACAGCTTGCGCGTCTGGCTTTCGATGCCGCGGGCGGCGTCGATCACCATCACGGCGGAATCGGCAGCCGTCAGCGTGCGATAGGTATCCTCGCTGAAATCTTCGTGGCCCGGCGTGTCGAGCAGGTTGAAGATCGCATCCGCATATTCGAACGTCATCACCGCGCTCGTCACGGAGATGCCGCGTTCCTGCTCGATCTTCATCCAGTCCGAGCGCGCGCGCCGCGCGTCGCCGCGCGCCTTCACCTGGCCCGCCATGCGGATCGCGCCGCCCAGCAGCAGCAGATGCTCCGTCAAGGTCGTCTTGCCCGCGTCGGGATGGGAGATGATCGCAAACGTGCGCCGCCGCGCGGCCTCGGCCGCGGGCGTGTCGGGATGGGATGTCGGCACCGTGTTCATCGCGGGCGCGGGGGTAGCAGGGAGCGGGTTCAGGCGCAAGTTTTGCGGAAATTCGGGCCGCAAGTTGCTCACACCACCGGCTCGTCCACGAAAGTGCGGCCTTCGCGGTCTTCGATTTCCACGATCCACAGATCGGGATCGAAGCGGATTTGTTTTTCGAAGAATTGCTTGGCGCGGGTTTCGTCGGCGCTGTCGCCCAGCGGCTTGACCCAGACGAGTTCGCCTTCGCCGCGCCGCGCCTGGTCGAGCACGAGGCAGGTGCCGTCGAGCCGCGCGATCTTGATGACGACGGCGCCGGCATCTTCCGCGCCACGGCGCGCAACATAGGCCTGCGCGCCTGCCACTTCCGCACGGCGGATCAGGGCTCTGACGAAGATCCCGGCTTTGAGACGCGCAATCACGCCGCGCCCTTAAGCGCCTCGGGCGGTTCTTGCAAGCGTTGCGGTGCCACGCGCTCGCCCTGGTCGCTCACGGCGGCGTAAGGCAGGCGGACAACCACGGTCGTGCCTTCGCCCAACACCGAGGCGATCGCCGCGTCGCCGCCATGCATGGCGGTGAGCGCCTTGACGAGCGCGAGTCCGAGTCCCGTGCCTTCCTGCGTGCGCACATGCTCGCCGTCCACCTGCTCGAAGGGTTGGCCGAGGCGCTTCAAATCTTCGGGTCCTATGCCCACGCCCGTGTCGATCACCGCGATCTCGATACCGCCTGTGTCGCGTACCGCGCCGATGCGCACCTCGCCGCCGCGCGGCGTGAATTTCACGCCGTTGGTGATCAGGTTCACGAGCATCTGCTTGACGGCCCGCTTGTCGGCGAAAACAGTCTTTGCGGCCGGCGCCACCGACACTTTGAGCGCCACGCCCTTGCGGTCGGCCTGCAGCTTGACGAAGCGCACGGCCTGCGTCGCGGTTTCTTCGAGATCGAATAGTTCTTCGCTGAGCTCGAACTTGCCGGCCTCGATCTTCGACATGTCGAGCACGCCGTTGATCAATTCGAGCAGGTGGCCGCCGCTCTCGTGGATCAGGCGGGCATATTCGAGATAGCGCGGGCTTCCGACGGGGCCGAACATCTCGAAGGTCATCACTTCCGAAAATCCGATGATGGCGTTGAGCGGCGTGCGCAGCTCATGGCTCATATTGGCGAGAAAGCGGGATTTGGCGCGATTGGCCTGCTCCGCCTGATCGCGCGCGTCGATCAGGGCGCGCTCATTGCGCTTGCGCTCGGAAATGTCGCGCGTGACGGCGACGATATCGGCCGCCACGCCGTTGGCGGGTGCAGCCGGCCGGCAGCGCATCTCCGTCCAGACATGGCTGCCATCGGCCCGCTTGAGGCGGACTTCGGCGGCGGCGGCGCGGCCGAAATAACTGGCTTCGACGAAAGCCGCCTGCATGGTCTTGAGATCGTCGGCATGGACGAGCGCGGACGGCGCCAGGCCGACGAGCGCTTCCGGCGCGCAGCCGAGCAGGCTCAGCGCCGACGGGCTCGCAAAACGGATGCGGCCATCCGCGGTATGCCGCGTGATCAGGTCCATCGCGTTGTCGGCCAGGAACCGGTACATCGCGGCACCTTCGGCCGCGGCTTGATCGGCCACACGCTGGCGATCCTGCGCGGCAATGGCGACGACGGCGGATTGGATGACGGCCGCAAGCACCGAGCCCGCATAAACCTCCCAGATGGGCAGATCGAGCCGCGAGCGGGGGAGCGCGTTGAACACTTCGACGGCGGCGACCGCGAGCAGCACGAGTGCCGCGGCTGCCGCCGCCCGCAATACGGCGGGCCGGCCCCCGGCGAGTGCGGCTTCGGCCGGCACCAGCGCAAACCACACGACGAGAGGCGAATGCATGCCGCCTGTCAGCGCCACCAGATATCCGATCAGAGCGGCGAAGACGGCCAGCGAGGCCGTTTCCAGGGTGGCGAGCGAGATGCGCGTCAAGGCCAGAAGCGCGAGCGCACCCGGCGCCAGCAGGCCCGCGATGGCGACGATCTCGGCGATGTCGGGACGGCCGATCAGAGCCACGAATGCGAGCGCGAGGCAGGCGCCGATACCGGCCTTCGCGGCCTGCACCGCGACGAACCGTCTGCGGCTACCGCCCTTCTCTTCGACACCGGTCATCGCAATCGCGTCGAGATTCGTCATTAATCGAATGCTTTCAGATGATTGCGAACCACACGCATCCTCGGGGTCCAAACTTAACGAAACTTGAACGGCGCGGAACTTCGTTCGTTAATTTGCAAGGTATTACGCAAGGTCAATTCATCTGTTCTTAACGATGATGGCGTGATTCCGTCCTGTCGCCGAATCCCGCAACAATTCCGCAAGCGTGTTCGGCCAGACTTGCCCGCAAAAGGTGGGGATAAGGTGGCGAAACTCGCGCAATTTGCCGTGGCGGGTCCCGCGGAGGACATTTCTGCTTCCATGTTGGAGGCGCTCGATTGCCTGCGCATCGCGGTGACATTGTTCGATTCGGAGGAACGCCTCCTCTATTCCAACACACATCTTAATTATCTCTTCCGTTCGATGCCGCCGCACGAATCGCTGTTGGGCGCGACCTATGCCGATCTGATTCGCCTGGAGGTCGCGGGCGGGGAGATCGCCGAACCGGAAGCTCTCGACTGCGACGCCTTCATCGCGCGCCGCCGTCAGCAATTGATCGAAGGCAGCTATCGCCCGCTCGACGTTCCGCTCGCCAACGGTCGGGTCATCGAATTGAAGTCGCGCCGCACGCCGGCCGGCGGCTGGATCGTGCTGTGGACGGACGTGACGGAGGCGCGAAATCTGTTCGCGCGGCTCGAAGATGCGATCGAGCTGTCGGCCGACGCGTTCGCATTCTGGGACCGTGCCGACCGCCTGGTCCTCTGCAACACCGCATTCGCAGAAATGCACGGCGCGCCGGCTCCCGCTTCCATCGTCAATGTGCCGTTCGAGGAACTGATCGAGGACGCCGTGCGTCGGGGAAAATTCGCGATCGACGGACGCGCCGAGAACTGGATCGCGCGGCGGCTCGAAGCTCACCGGGCACCTGCCGGCGCGCTCACGGTGACGACATCGGAAGGTCCCTCCTACCTCGTGCGCGAACGCGCCACGCGCGACGGCGGGTCCGCAACCGTGTTCACGGATGTCACCGAACGGCGAAGGATCGAAGCCGCTTTGAGCGAGCAAACGCGGGCTTTGCAGCGCACCCGCCGGGCGCTGCAAAAAACCAAAACCGAAGTGCGCCGGCGTTCGAGCTATCTCGCCGACCTGACGCGCCAGCTCGATGCGGCGGAGGCCGAGGCGGACACCGCCAAGACGACGTTGCTGCGCACCATGAGCCACGAACTCAAAACCCCGCTCAATGCGATCCTCGGTTTCTCCGATCTCTTGCGCGCCATGCCGGGCCGTTTCAGCCCGGAGCAGGTGAGCGAATATGCGGGCCTCATTCATACCGCCGGCGGCAATCTGCTCCGGCTCATCAATCAGATTCTCGACCTGACGAAGATATCCGCCGGACGCTTTCCGCTGCACAAGGCCGTCATGCCGATCGGGAGTGCGCTTTATTCCGCCGTCGATGCGCTTGCCGCGCGGGCCGCCGCCAAACGGATTTCGTTGTCGGTCGAGGACTGTGGCGCCGACCTGTTCGTCGATGCCGACGAGAACGCGCTCGGCATGATGATCGCAAATCTCGCCGAAAATGCGATTGCCTTCACGCAGTCGGGCGGCGAAGTCGCGATCTCCGCCAGGCGCGACGAGGATTTCGTGTGCATTGCCGTCAGCGACAACGGCCCCGGAGTCGCCGTCGAAGATCTCGCGCGCATTCTCGCGCCGTTCGAGCAGGCCGGCCGCGGCACCACCGATCACAGCCATGGGGCGGGCCTCGGTCTGCCGCTGGTCAAATCCCTGGCCGAGCTGCATGGCGGCTCGCTGGTCGTCGCGAACGGCGCCCATGGCGGCCTGGTTGCGACGCTCGAATTGCCTTCGGCGTGAAGCCGCCCGGGCATACGGACAAATTGCAGAAAATTTGAATTGAACGCGCTTCAATTGCGCCGCTTATTTGAATCGAGATTGAGTTCGGGCGGTCAGAAGTCCTTGTTCTTAAACCATGCAATTCGAGCGATTAACGAGACTAGCTCCAACTTTATCGATTGATTTCAGCACCTCGCAAAGGGCACCGAATAGATTCTCCCGCGTTGCACAAGCGGTGAGACACATGATCCTTCGAGCGATATTCTGCATTGCGGCGGTTTCGGTGCTGATGCCCCACGAACCCGATCTGGGCTTCGGCCGGCCTGGCGCCCAGGGTTCCGTTGTGCAGTCCGCCGCGTCCTGGATGTCCGGCACGCTGCAGGCGCCGAACTCCATGTGCAAGGACCACACAGCCGTTTGCGTCGCCACGCTCGGCGCGCTCGATTCCGTTCAATCCGTCGCAGTTCGCAGCCTCGCCCAGGTCAAGGCGGATATCGAAGATCAGGAGCGCGCGCGTAGCTTGCGCACCCGGCTGGCCGCCAATTGACAATCGTTCGTTAAGCACACCCAATCGCGCCCGGGAAACGGGAGCGGGATATGTCGACAGAATCCCAATTCGAGACACGCGACCATCGCGTTATGCCGGGCAGAAGCTTCGAAGAGCTTCGCATCGGCGAGATTTTCCGGGCTCCCTCGCGCACCGTCACCGACGCCAATTTCTCGGCCTTCCAGGCCGTCAGCCTCGACAACCATCCGATCCATTACGATGTCGAATATTGCAAGAGTCTCGGTCATCCCGCGCCGCTCGCCCATGGCCTGCAGGTGCTGGCCTTCACGGCCGCGGGCGCCGGCCTTTTTCCGCATGTCATCGGCGAAGCGTTGATCGGCTTCATCGAAGTGAGCGCGAAATTCCTGAAGGCCGTCTATCCCGGCGACACGCTCTATCCGGCGCTCACGATCGCGGAACTGATGCCGCAGCGCACCACAGGCGTCGTCGGTATGCGGGCGACGGTTCACAATCAGAAGCGCGAACTCGTGCTCGACGGCACGCATCGCTACTTGATGAAACTGGGAAAACCGACGAAAGCCTGATGCGAAAGCCCAAAGGGCCTCAGATGAGGACCTTATCGCCATCGGGTACGATGGGCATGTTCAACTTTACCTGCCGCGCCTTGCGGGTGCGCCGATCATTGCCGCGAACGCCTGCGCGCGATGGGCTGCGCCGGTCCGGCCCGAAGAAATCCGTCGATGCGATGAAGGGTCGGGGAGCACCCAGCGCCAATTTGAGCTTGCGCATCACGGTCGCCGCACTCACCGGACGGGTCAGCACGTCGGTAAAGCCGAGATCGCGCGCCGCTTCGACGTCGCGCCGCCGTGGGCCGCCGCAAACGAGAAAGATCGGGATCAGCGGGTTGAGAAGGCCCGACGTCCGGCGCGCGGCATATCCGAAAGCCTGGCTGCCGGATCCCGCAGCACTCTCGTCGCAGAGGACCGCCGTGAACAAATGCAAGCGCAGCAACTCGATGGCGGCTGCGGGATCCGCAACCGCCTGTATCTGCTTGACGCCGACTATACCGAGAACCTGGCGCAGGATCTGCACCACATGGGCTTTTCCGCCCACGATCATCAGCTTGAATGCGCCGAAGTTTTCGAACTCGTTCATGGACCACCAACCCGCACACATGCTGCAATAGTCGCATTAAACACCGGTTAAGGCCCGGACGTGCGCGCGCTGCGCTTGCAGCGTCATTCCCTGCGGGTTAGGCATCTGGGGCCGTCCCACGCCTCGAAGGTCCGTCCATGAGTTGCGCCGCCATCATGACCGCCAATCCGCCGGTCGTTCTCGACAGCGACAGCGTGGCCGACGCGGCCGCGAAGCTCGTCACGCATCGCGCGAGCGTGCTGCCCGTCGTCGATGCCGACGGCAAATATGTCGGCATGTTCGGAATCCGCGATCTGTTGAGCCTTCTCGTGCCGCGTTCGGCGCTCGCGGGCGATCTCGTTCCCAATCTACGCTTCCTGGGCGACGATCCCGAGGCACTGCGGCACAAATTCCAGGCCGCGAAAACGCGCACGGCCGGAGACACGGCCGACCGCCGCGCGGCGACGCTGCATCCCGACATGCCGGAAATCGAAGCGCTGCGGGCCTTCAGCCGCGAACAGGCGACGCTCGCGGTCGTCGCGCGCGATACTGGCAAGCTGGTGGGTGTGGTGTGCGGCTGGGACGCGATCCGCGCGCTGACTGCGCCGGGCGGGGGGACTGGCCGATCGACACCGGGTTCGTGATAGACTTGCCCCTCACCCCTTCCGGAGACCTGACCCGCGTATGCGTATGACACCCCTGTTCCGCATCCCGATCCTCGCTCTCGCCTGCGCGTCGCTGGGTGGCTGCATCTTCTTCTCGAGCGCGGCCGATCGCGCCATCCGCAGGTCGCCTGACTTCAAGGACGGTTATGACGACGGCTGCGCCTCGGCGCAGGAACAAGGTGCCGATTACCGCGGCAATCCGGTGCGCGACGACACGCTTTACAATTCCAGTCAGGTTTATCGGACAGGTTGGGCCAGCGGTTATCAGACCTGCCGGCCGCTGGATCGCCGCCAGAACACCACCGCCGGCGATACGCCATTGCCGCAAGCCGATCCGGGTCGCTGAACGAACGGGATATCAGATGCGCACGCTGATCGGCACTCCGTTCCTTCTCGTGGTTCTCGCGCTGGGTGCTCTTTATGCCGCTTATGGGGAGGTCGATCCTTGCCGCGTGCTGGCCGTCGAGCGTGCGCGCCGTGCGGAAACGCAATCCGGATTGCCCGTGGGCGACGCCATGGAGCGCTGGTCGCGCATCGAAACGAGCCAGCTCTCGACGGGCGAATGCACGAGCCAGCTTCTCGATTCCTGGGGCGAGCGGCTGTCGCATCATTTTCGTTGAACGGCTCGCGCTATTGCCGTTAACGCCGCATTAACCTTCCCGACAGACATTCGCCGCATACGGATTATTATTAAGTTGCGCCGAAAGCACCGCGGGCATATCATCCGTATACGTTGGGAAGGGTGTACATCGGAGTAGTGTCGATGTTGGGCCATCTAGTTCACACGCGCGACAGTCTGGAAGACGCGCCGGCTTATTTCCCGCCACGCAGCGAAAGCTGGATGCGGCGCGCCTGGCGCGCAGTGTTCGGCAGGCGGGCCGGCCACTAAGCCGGCGGTCGCTGCTCCAGGACAAGCAGATGAATGTCGTGCGCCGGCGCGAAGTTTTCGCGCGTGGCCTCGAAGGTTGTCGGTCCCGTCTTCTTGAGATCGCCGTCCAGGCACAATGACAGCACGTTGTCCGGCTTCTCCTTGTCGAGCGTCATGTGGAAATGCCCGATCGGGCCTTTCCAGTTGTTGCCGGTGACGAGGATGTAGTCCGTCGTGAGCGCATAGAGAATCGCGCCGTCCTGCCGATGGGCCGCCTTGCTGATCGCCAGCTGCTTTTCGATTTCCGCGCGGGTCGGTGCGTCGATGCAATAATTTTTCGCGTAGGAATAATCGCCTTTCACTGTTGGGCCCAGTTCCTCATTCATGAAAAACGCCTGGCCGGTCACGGGCTGATAGTTCTGCTCGAACACGACCGTCTTGCCGGCGGGAAATTTCTGGCTCCAGTAGAATCGCGTTTGCACGGTCCAATGCGGATGTTCGTCCTCGCCGGATTCGCTGTCGGTCAGCCCCTTGGCTTCCAGCATCTTGCGATTGGCGGGTGTGAGCCTTTTCATCGTGTCGTAGGCGCCGGCGGCGACGATGTTGATCGGCAGTCCCGCCGCCTTGACGATGGCCGTGACGTCGCGGCCCTGATAGATGGCGCGCTGCTCGACCTGGAACGGAACTTTCCGTCCGTCGGCAGTGATCCGGAATCCCACGAAATTGACGGGATCGCTCGTCACCGTGCCGAGCGCGGATTCGGTGAATTCGCTGGTGTCGATGTCCGGCAGCACGAACGCCACCACCGTATCGATATCCTTGGCGCTGTCATTGGCGAAATCGAAATGGACATGGACCTTTGTGGGGCTGATATAGAGATCCTCCACCGCCATGCGGATGTCGGCCGATTGCGTGAGTGCGATCCCGCCCATGCCGAGCGCAGCCGAACTGTCGTCGGCAATCGCCGTGCCCGACAGGCAAAGAACCGCGCTCGCAAGCAGCGCCGAGATGGGATAGTTCATGGTCCAGCCCCCGTGATGGCCCGCGAGTATAGCATTCACCGGACGGCCCCACCAAGTTCGCGGCGATAGAGCATTGTCGTTCCAAACCGCTTGCGTCGCGCGACGCAAAATTGGCACGCGGAGTCGCGGAGAAAAATGGAGAAGAGGGAAGAAAAATTATTCGCGCGCGAATGCGCGCAAATATCTATTCTCTCCTCTCTTTTTTCTCTTCTCCGTGGCTCCGCGCCTCCGCGTGCGTCACTTCCTGATCAAGAGTATTTCCGCTCGGCCCACCACGGGAAGAAGGGCGGCATGTCGGTAGAGACCTTCAGCGGAAATTTCGCGGGACGCTTTTCGAGAAACGCCACGACGCCTTCCTTCACGTCGGCGGAGCTGCCGCGCGAATAGACCCCGCGGCTGTCGATCTTGTGCGCCTCCATCGGATGGTCGAGTGCGGAAAGCCGCCACATCATCTGACGGATGAGCGCGACGGAAACCGGCGAGGTGTTGTCGCGGATTTCCGCGGCGAGTTCATAGGCGCGCGGCAGAAGCTCGTCGGGTTTGACGACCTGCCGGACAAGCCCCCCGCGCAATGCTTCGGCCGCGTCGAACACCCGCCCCGAGTAGCACCATTCGAGGGCCTGGGAGATGCCGACGATCTTGGGGAGGAACCAGCTCGAGCACGCTTCGGGAACGATGCCGCGCCGCGAGAACACGAAGCCGATGCGCGCCGCATCGCTGGCGATGCGGATATCCATCGCGAGCTGCATGGTGGCACCGATGCCGACTGCGGGCCCGTTCACCGCGGCGATCACGGGCTTCAGGCATTCGAAGATCGCGAGCGTGAGCCGCCCGCCACCGTCGCGCACGCTCTCGTCGCTCCAATCGATCTCGCCGCCCGGCCGGCGATCCGGCCCGTCGGCGCGCGCGTTGCGATCGAAGGTGGACGCTCCTCCCGACAGATCGGCGCCGGCGCAAAACGCCCGCCCCGCGCCCGTCACCACGATCGCGCGCACAGCGTCGTCCTTGCTCGCGCGATCGAAGGCATCGATCATTTCGCGCATCATGGTGACGGTGAAAGCGTTGAGCTTTTCCGGCCGGTTCAGAGTGATGGTGAGAATGCCGTCTTTGACATCGGCGAGAATCTGTTCGTAAGGCATGACGACCTCGAATAACGTTTCGCGGCGCACTCTAGAACAGTGGATTGGCGGCACAAGCTCTGTCCCTTTATGCTCTCTTCGCGACGCGGAACGGAGCAGGCACATGGACCTTCAACTGGGCGGCAAACACATTTTCATCGCGGGCGCGAGCCGCGGCATCGGCCAGGCGATGGCCGAGGCATTTCTCAAGGAAGGCGCCAATGTCGCGCTGACAGCCCGCTCGGCGGGGCCGCTTGATGCGGCGCATGCCGAATTCGTGAAACGCCACGGCGCGGCGCGACTCTACAAACAGGCCGGCAACATGACCGAGACCGCGACGATCGCGGCCGCGCTCGCCGGCGCCGAAGCGGCCCTCGGTCCCATCCACACGCTTGTCGCCAATGTGGGCCTGGACGACGCGCCACCCGGCTTCGACGTGTCCGACGAGAAATGGGAATCGGGTCTCGCGCAGAATTTCCTGGGCTCGGTGCGGCTCGCGCGCGAAGCGCTCAAACGCGTGATGGCGCGCCCGAAGGAAGAGCGCGCCGGATTCAATATCATTTTCATTTCGAGTATCGCGGGGCTCGAGGCACTGGGCACGCCGCTGACTTACGGCTCGTCCAAGGCCGCGCTCAATCACGCTTCGCAGGAACTGGCGAAGACGACAGGCCGCGAAGGCATTCGCGTCAATACCATCGCGCCGGGCAATATCATCTTTCCGGGCGGCGATTGGGAGAAACGCGCCAACGAGCGTCCGGACGACTGGAACCGCTGGATCCGCCGGGAAGTGGCGCTCAAGCGCTTCGGAAAACCCGAAGAGATCGCGGACGTGGCGCTCTTCCTCGCCTCGCCGCGCGCCGGCTTCGTCACCGGCGCGATCTGGCCGGCGGACGGCGGGCAATTGAGGCGGTGACGGCCGCTACATCGTCCAGGTGCGCATCGCAAACCAGCCGATGGCGATGGCATAGAAGGTGACGCAGATGAGCGCAAAGGACGTCAATCCGACATAGGCGCGGATGAACCGGCGTGTGTCGCTGCGGCGATACGCAAGCACGAGACCGAGTGCGCCGCACAAGGGATAGAGCAGACTGCACGCGAAGATCGTCAGCGAATAGGGACCGACATCGGCAAGCTGGTGAATCGCCGAGGTTCCGGATCCCGATATCGCCATCAGCGGCATTATGAAATTGGCCACGAGCGCTGCGATGCCGGCGAGCGGCAGGAGCCGCATCGCAAGCCCGCCGAATGTCGCCAGGCGGCCGCGCAGGCGCGCGACGATCCAGACGATCAGCGAAGCGATCCCCGTGGCGGCACCCAACACGAGCAGCGCCGCGATCGACCAGATCGCGACCAGCATCCAAAGCGGCTCCTTCACCTGCGCGTTAAAAGCACCGATCTTGTAGACATTCCCGCCGTCCTCGACGAAGGCGAGCGACGCATCTTCGCGGTCGAAGCGGCGGAAGCTGTGCGGGCCCACGGGAAACCAGTCATTGCCGTTGACGACAAGTTTTCCCGGCCCCGCCGTCACGTGCGTGATGATCAGCGCTTCGACATAGGGCCGCAGAAGATCGTTGGGGGGCGTGATGGTGCGATAGAAGCCCGCGTATTTGTCGAGTTCCGCCTGGCTCACTTTGACGGTCGGTTTGGGATCGAGCGGCAATCCGCGGGTGAGATAGGTCTGGATCAGATGGGCGGCGGGCTGCGCGAAATCCACGCCCTGTCCGCCGTTTGCCATCAGCACATAGCCGGAATTGTTGCGCAGCGTGTAGCCCAGCACCGAACTGAAGGAATCGATCTGGCCGTTGTGGCCGCGGAAGGTGATGCCCGTGTCGGGCAGCGCGACATTGCCGAGACCATATGCGGCGGCGAAACCGAACTTTGCGCCGAGATTGGATTCGCCGCGTTCGATGCGCGCGACGGATTCGGGCGACAGAATCCGGCGACCGTCCACGGTGCCGCGTCCGATATAGAAAACCGCGAGCTGAGCCAGTTCGCGCGCGCTGACATTGAGCGAGCCTGCGGGTTTCAGCACGATGTATTGATAGGCCGTGATCGTGCCGTCGGGCGCGTAGCTTTTCGCGATGCGCGCGGCGAGGTCCGGCGGCAAATCGAAATCCGCCGTCGCCATGCCCATCGGCCGCAGCACCGCATCGCGCGCATAGGCATCGAAATCCTTGCCCGTCGCTTTTTCGACGGCGAGTGCGGCGACGGGCGGACCGGCATTGTCATAGACGGTGAAATATCCGGGCTTCCAGCGACTCACGAATTCGGAACTGACGAACTGCACGCCCTGCATGTTCGACCAGGTCTTCTCGTCTCTTGCGAGCACGCGCGTTGAAATATCGGGCCAGCCGGTGGTGTGTTCGAGCAGGTTCACCAGGCGGACGGGGTTCGTCGCCTCCCACGGATTGACGAAATGTACTTCGGGCACGAGCGAAGCAATCGGCGCATCGAGCGAAAGCTTGTGTTGCTCGACAAGCGTCATCACGGCGATGGAGGTGATCGCCTTGGAGATCGAGCCGGCGCGGAACGGCGTGTCGGCCGTTGCCGGAATTTTCCGCGCGACATCGGCGTAGCCGTAGCCCCTGGCGAACGTGACCTTCCCGTTCTCGATAAGCGCAAACGAGGCGCCGGGGATTTTGTCCTTGACGAATATGGCCGCCAGCTGACGGTCGAGGTCCTGAATATTCTTCGGCGGCGGCGGCGCGGTGTCCGCGACGGCGAAATTCGTCGACGCCAGCAACGCAATGCCGGCCAAAAGCCCTGTAATCCTGTTCATGATAATAAGCCCCGATTGGCGCACGGCCCGCGCCGGCTGCCGTTCATAAGTCGGCAGCCAAACTAGTTTCGTCAATCTCGACTATCGCGGCCCCGACATGCGCGAAATACGCCGGATTTGTCCATGCGCGACGGACTTGTCCGGGAACGACACGTCCGACGAAAACCGGCCGCGCAAATCCAAAACGACTAGTTTCCCGCGATCGCCCAGCGGTCGGGATAGAAGCCGTTGAAATCGGTGCGCACGGCCACGGAATAGGCCCCGATGGATTCGAAGACGATGAAGTCTCCGGGCCCGACGGTTTCCGGCAGCATCAGCGGCCGCGGCAGCACGTCGAGCGTGTCGCAGGTCGGGCCATAGACGCGGAAGGCCGTTTGTCCGGCCGGCTGCGTGAGCGCACGGCCCTTGCCGTCAAGCGCGAAGACCTGGAGGTGATAATCGGCGGACCAGCCCGGCAAAGTCAGCTCATCGAAGCTGCCATAGATGCCATCATTGATGTAGAGCTTGTCGCCCTTGCGCAGGATCACTTGCGTAATCAGCGACAGGCCTTCCGCCACCAGCGCGCGGCCGGGTTCGCACAGCACGGAAATCTTTTTTCCCTCCGGCAAGGTCGCGAGCGCTTCGCGGATGGTGTCGAAATACCAATGATAAGGCGGCACGTCGTTGCCGGAATAGGGACCCGGGAAACCGCCGCCGATATCGAGGGCCTCGATCTCCACGCCGGCGATGGTGGCGGTGCGTCGCGCCATCTCGATCGCCTGCGCATAGGAAAAAGGCGACAGGCATTGCGAACCGACATGGAAGGTGACGGCCGGTGTCGCCCCGGCCGCGACCACCCGCTTCAGAAGCCGCGCCGCATCGTCCGGCGTCGTGCCGAATTTGCTGGAGAGTTCGAGCACCGCGCCGCCGAGCGGCGTCGCGATCCTCACGAAGATCCGCAGGCTTTTGCCGCCGCCCGTTTCGGCCAGCAGCTTGTCGAGTTCGAAATCGCAGTCGACCACGAAGTCGCGCACATTGTGCTGCTCGAATGCGATTTTGGCCGCGCCCGGCGCGCGCACCGGCGCCATGAAGTGGCATTGCGCCTCGGGATAGCGGCCATGCACGAGTTCGATCTCGCTGAGCGAAGCCGTGTCGAAATGGCGGATGCCCGCGCCATACACCTGGTCGAGCACATGCAGCGCAGGATTGGCCTTCACGGCATAAAGCGTGTCGCCGGGAAACGAGTCGATGAAGCGCTTCGCCGCGACGCGGAACTTTTCCGGAAAGATCACATAAACCGGATCGATCGGCTTCAGCTTCTCGATGATCCGCTCGATAGTGGCGAAGCGGGGAAGCGCGTCCGTGTGCTGCGGCGTCATGTTCATGGGCTTGAGCCCCCGGAAGACATCGCGGGGGTCTTAGGGTGCGCGGGCACGAGGGTCAAGCGGAGTCCGTCGTGCCTGCCATCAATGGTTCTGGTGAAAGTTGAAGTAGATCACAAGTGCGACTGCGACGCCGATCCAGATCGTGAGGTTAATC
>JBEKLK010000002.1:0-37728 GCA_050010235.1 Rhizomicrobium sp. | reverse complement strand
TGATGGGCGGTTCCTGCAACGTCGCTTTGAACGGCTTCGGGCCCACCGTCTGCAGCGTCTCTGAGATCGGCGTCGGATAGAGAACTTCGAAGGTCTCGATATGCGCGTCCCAGCCCCACTCCTTGAATCGCGCGAGAATCCATTCGGCATTCGTCTTGTCGTGGGGCGAGCCGACATGATTGGGTTCGGCTGCCAGCAGCTTCATCATGTCCCGCATTTCGTCGGGATGGATGTTCGCGTCGAAGCTTTGTTCGACCGCCGCGGCCGTGGTCGGTGACGGAGTTTGTGCGGTTGCGCCTGCAAACAGGGCAGTGGCGCAAATAAGGCTCGCGGCCGCAAGCGGGACGATGCGATTCATGGCGATGAACCCCTGAAAGCGGCGCCCCCGCGCCCGCGATTGCAAGGCCGCCAGCATCGTGACGGCAGCCCCGAAAGGCAAGCGAGAATGACAAATTATCGAGGAGGATGGGACTCCAGCGCCGCTCCGCAGGCCTCGATCGCCGCGATAGCCGCATCTGCGACATGGCCCCTCCGGGCTCCCACCGTGAACCCGGCAAGGACGCGGTCCCAAACTTCCTGCCCCTCGCGGGCATGCGCTTCGCGGTCGGCAAGCAGCTCCGCATAACGCTCGCCCAGCGAAACAAAAAGCAGGACGCCGCCACGTCGCTCAGGGCTCGCAAGAATGCGGACCGCGAACTCGCGATGGGCCAGCGCGCGCGCATGGGCTTGCTTGATATGTGCGGGGACCAACAGAAGCTTGAGCGGCCGCCATTCCAGAATCAGGCTGATCAAGCAAAAAAGAACCGCTTCTCCGGCAAAGCCCAGGCGAAAGCCGAGATGGGGCCAGATAAACGCGGCGATCCCGGCCGCGACGAACGCAATCAGCGCGCCCCACACGATCGGATAAAGCGCGTAATGCTCGCTCATGGGAACGGCGACGAACGCGATATGCGCGCTGGCGCGCGTTTCCGCTGCCATGAGGGCCGCGTCGATACGCGTATGTTCTTCTTTGGTGAGCTGAGGCGCCATCACCAGCTCCCCGAGGCGCCGCCGCCTCCGCCAAAGCCGCGGCCGATGCCTCCCAGGAAAAACAGCGGCCACAGGAAGCGCCCGAACACGATCCAGATCAGAATGATGATGAGAAAAAACGGAATGTGAGTTCCGTGGTTGCTCTCATCCTGGGGTTCGACCGGCTGCGGCGATGCATCGAGTTTCGCGCCGCCGATCGCATGCAGCACGGCGAGCGTGCCGTTATAAACGCCCGCATCGTAATTGCCCTGCTTGAACGCAGGCGTCATGACCTCGTCGATGATGACCTTCGATTGTGCATCCGTCAGCACCCCTTCGAGGCCATATCCCACTTCGATGCGCACGCGATGCTCGGTCGGCGCCACAATAATCAGCGCGCCGTTGTTCTTGCCCTTTTGGCCAATGCCCCAGGCGCGGCCGAGCTGATAGCCGTAATCCTCGATGGGATAGCCCTGCAGCGATTTGAGCGTGGCGACGACGACCTGATCGCCTGTCTGCTTGTCTTGCTCGCCAAGAAGGCCAGTCAGCTTTTGCTGCGTGTCGGCCGACAAAATGCCGGCATTGTCGACGACCCGGCCGGTCAGCGCGGGAAATGTCGGCGCCGCAATGGCCGCGACGGCAACGAGCAGCAACAACGTGGCTGCAATGACGGCGACCAAAAACCTTCCCGCTTGCCCGTCAAAGCGGCCGCGCGCTGCGATGAATTGGCGGGGCATCGCCGAAAATCGTGTGCCGATCAAAATTTGACCTGCGGGGCTTGCTGCGCCTGTTCGCTGATCGTGAAGTTCTGTTTCACCCTCGCGTCCGGATAGAAAATACCTGCGATCCAGCGGCCCGGTATCGTGCGCAAGGTGGTGTTATATTGCTGCACGGCGTCGATGTAGTCGCGACGCGCGACCGCGATGCGATTTTCCGTGCCTTCGAGTTGCGACTGCAGCGCAAGAAAGTTCTCGTTCGATTTGAGATCGGGATAGCGCTCGCTGACGGCCAGAAGGCGGCCCAGCGCATTGCCGAGTTGCGCCTGATTCTGCTCGAACTGATGGAATGCCTGGGGATTGGTGATGATGTCCGACGGGATCGTCATCTGTGTCGCCTTGGCGCGCGCCAAGGTCACATCCGTAAGTACGGTCTGCTCCTGATGCGCGTAACCTCCCACCGTTTCGACCAGATTGGGAATGAGATCGCTGCGGCGCTGATATTGGTTCATCACTTCGCTCCACGCGGCTTTGACCGCCTCGTCCTGCCGCGGAACATCGTTGATGCCGCAGCTTGCGAGACCGAGAACGACGAGAAGCAAAGCGCCGGCGCGGGAAATTCCGCGGATCACCGAATGAGACATGACCACTCCTGAATATGTCGATGCGGGCGTTCTATCACATCTGCACGGGCCGTGAAGATTTCAAGGGAGCCCCCTCAAAGGCCCTCAACGCCCAGCCGGTGCAAATTTTCCCGCAAAGCTCCGCGCGCCGGCGCTGTCAGCGGCATGAGCGGCGGCCGGGGCGCGAACCAGGCGGGTTCACTGTGAATTTCGCCCACCATCGCCTTGGTCGCAGGCAGCAACGGTCCGGGCTGTTCCAATGCAAGGCGGATTTCGGTGGCGCTTGCTTGAAGCGCATCGGCATCCGATCCGCGCCAACCGTCGTAGATGCGCCGCAGACCCGAAGGCTGCACATTGGCGCTCGCGGAAATGCAACCCACACCTCCGTTGCGCAGATTGTCGAGCAGAAGCTGCTCGGAACCCACATACATATGAAGCTGCGGAAATCGCGCCAGGATCTCCGCCGTGTCGCTCCACTGGCCGGAACTGTCTTTGTAGCCGCGAATCAGATCGCCGTGCCGGGCGATCAATTGCGCCACGAGATCGGGTCCGATCGAAACGCCGGAGACTTGCGGAATGTGATAGAGATAGACCGGCGGTACGTGGGAGCCGCAACCTGCAATCGCCGCGTCATACGCACGCGCAGTTCCGGCATCGCTCACGCTCTTGTAAAAAAATGGCGGCAGAAGCAATACGCCCGCGCATTCAAGGCGCGCGGTGTGACGCATCAATTCGATCGTGTCGGCTGCGGCGCAACATCCGGCGCCCACGAGAACCTTGCCCGCGTCAATGCCCGCTTCGAGCAATCGTTCGAGAGTCGTCTTGCGCTCGGCAACGGTCAGTGAAGCCGCCTCGCCCGTCGTCCCGAACAGCACCAGCCCGTCGCAGCCATGTGCTAGCAACCAACGCGCATGCTTGACGAGAAGATCGGTATCGACCTCGAGATTGCCGGGTTTGAAGGGCGTCGTCATGGCCGGCAGGACATGCGCAAAAGCTTCGGGCGGCATGCGGGTCTCCGTCAATGTCGGCACCAATAGGCCGAAAGAAGAGTGGGATTCAACGCGACATAAAAAGCGGCGAACAGCGCCGACAGATCGAGATCATAGAGGTAGCGGTAATCGCAGGCGATGGAGATCACGAAGAAGCTGAGCGTGAAACCGAACGCGCCGATCAGCATGAAGGCGATTGCGACGTCCGCGGGCTGCCTCCGGCGCAATAGCGCAAACAGCGCGAAAAGCGCGATCAGGCCGAACGTCACGTGCGAAAAGACCGGCGTGCCGACAAAGAAGTTCGCATAATTCGACAATCCTTTGTCGCGCGCATCCGTGCGCAGCTTCAATCCCAATCGCCGCATCTCGGCGGCCGGACCGCCCACACCGACGACGAAGGGAACGCAGCGCCCGATTTGCGGCGTAAATGCCACCCATTCGAATGCGCGCGCGCGCGTGGTCAAATACAGCCACGGGTAATGAAAAATCAGATCGACCCATTGATCGCGGATTTCGGCCGCATCGGAATTGGCCAGAGCCGTCTGTAGCGGAACCGAGGACGCCAGGGTGTCGTTGCGTTGCGGGGTGTAGAGCCGCACTCCGTCGCTCCGAATCGCCTTGGCGAGTTCGGGCTCCGTGTCGTCGAGCTTGTTCAATTCCAATTCGGGATGGGCCGCCGCCATTCCCACAATGTCGTAATCCTGCAGGAGCTTCATCTGGACGAGAGGCCCCCATGCATCCGGGTCGGCATCGCTGCGGGAATTCAAGGCGGCGCTGGCGAAGGTGCCGAAGATCGCGGCGCCCAGGAGTGCGCCGCCGCCATAGACGAGCGCGCGACGCCATCGCAGACGGTTCGAATTCTGAGCGGCGATCCAACCCAACGCGACCGCGCCGGCGAGCCCCACCACAATGCCATTCTGGCGCGCCAGAGCCGCCAGCACGAACAGCGCGAATGCGAGAACAAGGAGAGCAATACGCGCGCGGGTTGCGCCCCAAAACCGTGCGGCGTGTGCCAGGCACACGAACCCCGCGACGGCGGAATCGGCGAACAGCACATCCTTCCAGACGATGCCCTGATAGAGGAGGAATTGCGGCGAAACCACACAGAGAGCAGCGATGGCCGCCGCGGCCCAATTGGCGCGCGGACTGAGCGCGATGAGCGACAAAAACGCCCCGAAGGCCAATGCCACGTCCAGAAACACGAACAATCCCGTGCCCGGCACGAGCGCATCGCCCAGCCCCAAAAGCCAGGACATCACAGGGGGGTGCCAGGTGCCGTAGATGCCGGTGCGGCCTTCCAGCAACTGGATCACGGAATCGTAGGACAAATGGCCCGGCAGATCGAGCGCGAGCGCCGCTACGCCGCCCGCGACGATGATTGCGGCGGTCGCAAGCTCGGCCGCCGGGCGGTCTCTCCAGGCGCTCATTGATCCCCCTCGACGCGGCCCCAAAAATGCCGTCTACCTGCGATCATTCTGCTTCTTGCGCCGCCTGCCAAGGCGAAGCCGACAGAAACAGGATGCGAAAAGCGGTCTTTCGGGTCGAGGTCCGCCCTCCCGCCACGATGGCGCGGCTCCGGCCGCTTGATTAAAATCGGATTCGGGAACGCCCACACGACCGCATAAGAAGAACATGGCGGACAAGCCTATCTTTTTCGATTCGACCGGCCGACGCGCGGCGCGCGTCGCGTTCATTGCCTGGGCGCTGGCCGTCATCAGCGTCCTGTTCGCATCCGGATTTGTCGCGAGCCTCGTCGTTGTTCCGGAAATGGAAAACATCAACCTTCGGGGTCGCTTGACGGCGATCCACATGCCGGAGCTGGAAAAAAAGGCACAGGCGCCGGGACTGCTGCGTTTCGCCGCCCGCCTCGCGGCGGAAGCGCGTGCCAGGCGCGAAGAGTTCGCGCATCGCCGGCTCCTGTCTGGCCAGCGTGAGGTCCAAACGCGCACCTTGGCGTCGATGCTGCGGCCCCAATCCAGCCGCTCGCTATCGATCGGCTTCTACGCCAACTGGCAACAGGACGTCGGATTTCCGGCGCTCAAGACCGCGTTACCCCATCTGGACTGGGTGCTCCCCACCTGGATTGCGCTGCAGGGGCCGCAGCTGACGTTCAAGACTTTTTTCAATGCGAGAGTCCTCGATTATATCCGCCGCACCAAACCCAATGTCGCCATTCTGCCGACGGTGCAGAATGCCACTGCCGGAAAATGGGATGGCGCCGGGCTCGCGCATTTCCTGGCCGACTTCCGGAACCGCAAGACGCTTATCGACCAGATCACCGGGTTCGTGGGCGCGAACAAATTGCAAGGCGCGACGATCGATTTCGAGGAAGTTCCGGATAGCGGCTATCGCGACCTCAAGTCGTTTCTCGCCGAACTGTCGGCTGCGTTCGCGCCGCATGGCTGGATCGTCGTCATCGCCTCGCCGTTCGACGACGACACATGGCCTTACGCGGCATTCGCCAAGAATGTCGATTACACACTCCTCATGGCCTATGACGAGCATGACGATCACGGGCCGGCCGGCAGCATTGCGGGCCAGGTCTGGTACGAGACGACGCTGGACAAGCGCATGAAAGCGCTGTCGCCGCGACGCACGATCATCGCGCTGGGCAATTACGGCTATGACTGGAACGGCGGGCAGGCCGATGCCATCACGTTTGAAGACGCCGTCATTGCCGCCCACGATTCCGAAGCCGATATCAATTTCGACGACGCCACGAACAATCCGCATTTCTCCTATGTCGAAGAAGACCACACTCTCCACGACATCTGGTTTCTCGATGCGGCAACCGCGTTTAACGAGATCCACGCCGCCGACATCTATCAACCCGCCGGCTACGCGTTGTGGCGACTGGGCAGCGAAGATCCTTCGACCTGGTTCGTGATGGGCCGGCCCTGGGGGGCGTCCGCACCCCAGAATCTGCACGACATCCCGACCGCGGAAGACGTCGATTTTGAAGGCCAGGGGGAAATCCTGCGCGTCGAAGCGGACCCGACGGCCGGCCGGCGGACGTTCGAACTCGATCCGCAAACCGGCGATATCAACGACGAGAACTATGCAAAATTGCCCACGGGATATGTCATCCGGCAATTCGGCGCCAAACCGCACGAACTTGCCTTGACGTTCGACGACGGTCCCGACGCGGAATGGACCCCGCAGATCCTGGACATCCTGCGCGACAAGCACGTTCGCGCGACCTTCTTCATCATCGGCGGCAATGCGGAAGCAAATCCGGGCCTCGTGCAGCGGGAGCTCAAAGAAGGGCACGAGGTCGGCAACCACACCTTTACTCATCCGAATCTCGCCGACACGTCCGGCGAAGCGGTGGCGTTGGAATTGAACGCGACGCAACGCCTGTTCGAGGCGTTGACCGGTCGCTCGATGCGATTGTTCAGGCCGCCTTATCTCGGCGACGCGGAGCCGTCCGACGTGGACGAACTGGTCCCCGTCGAGATCGCGCAGAATCTCGGCTACATCACGGTCGGCGAGCATGTCGACCCGGTGGATTGGGAATTGCCCGGCGTGAAGGTGATCGTCCAGCGCACATTGGACGAGGTGAACAGCACCAATCCCGATGTGCACGGCAATATCATTCTGTTCCACGACGCCGGCGGAGACCGCTCGGAAACCATTGCCGCCTTACCGACAATCATCGATAAGCTTCGCGCCCAAGGCTACCAATTCGTTCTGGTCTCGGATCTGGCCGGCCTTTCGCGCGACCAGGCGATGCCCCGACTGTCGCCGACGATGGCGCTGCTTGCCGATCGCGTTGTGTTCCTCACCTTGAGCACGCTCGGCCATACGCTCTATTTCTGCTTCCTGATTGCAATCTGGCTGGGAGTGGTGAGGCTGCTGTTCCTGGCAGTATTGGGGCTTCTCAATCGTCCCAACGAACTCGAACAGGAAGCGCCGCCCGCCGAAGCCGCGCCCTTCCTCGTTTCGGTGCTGATTCCGGCCTACAACGAAGAAAAGGTCATCGCCAAGACGGTTGAGCGGATTCTCGACAGCGATTATCGCGCGGTGGAGATCGTCGTCATCGACGACGGCTCACAAGACAATACTTCGGGCGTCCTGCGCGGCCGCTTCGACAACGACCCGCGCGTATCGCTGGTTCGTATCGCCAATGGCGGCAAGGCAAAAGCGCTCAATGTCGGTCTGACCTATGCTAAAGGCGCCATCGTTGTCGCGCTCGATGCCGATACGCAATTCGCCCATGATACGATTTCGCGCCTCGTGCGCTGGTTCACCGACCCCAAGGTGGGCGCGGTGGCGGGCAACGCGAAGGTCGGTAACCGCACCAACATGATCACGCGCTGGCAGGCGCTTGAATACATCGTGGCGCAGAATCTGGAACGCCGCGCCCTTGCGGCCCTTGGAACGCTCACCGTCGTGCCCGGCGCCGTCGGCGCCTGGCGTCGCTCCGCGCTGACCGAGCAAGGCGGTTTCCGGTCGGACACGCTTGCCGAAGACCAGGACCTCACCATCAGTCTCCAGAAGGCCGGCTATCGCGTGCGCTTCGACAGCTCCGCAGTCGCATACACGGAGGCGCCCAGCACGTTCCGCGGCCTGGCCAAGCAGCGTTTCCGCTGGGCCTATGGCACGCTGCAATGCCTTTGGAAATATCGCGATCTCACCTTCAATCCGCGCTACGGCGCGCTCGGCCTCGTGGCGTTGCCGCAGGTCTGGCTCTTCCAGATATTGCTGACCGCATTGGCGCCGCTGGCAGATCTGCTGCTCTTCTGGCAGTTGTTCAGCCAATGGATCGCATATCTCCAGCACGGATCGGAATTTAGCAACGCCGATCTTGTAACCGTCGGGATTTATTATGCCGTGTTCACGGCGGTGGACCTTTTGGCGGCGATCCTGGGTTTCCTGATGGAACGACGGGAGGACTGGAGCCTGTTGTGGTGGCTGGTGCTGCAACGTTTCGGCTACCGGCAACTTATGTATTACGTCGTCGTGCGCGCCATCTCGACCGCGCTCAAGGGTCCATTTGTCGGCTGGGGCAAACTCGAGCGCACGGGTACCGTGCACGCCGGACACACGTAGAGTTCAGCGTATCAACGGGGCACGAGGAACACGCCGTCGTCGTTCTTATGGTCGATGCGATAGGCGCGGGCCACGGCCTGGCGCACGCGGTCGCCAAGCGCAAAAGGCGTGAACGTATCGAACTGCATGGCCGTAAAACGGCGCGCGTCGATCATGCGGACCAGCGTATCGTCGCTGCGGGCGTGCGTGGCGAATTGCTGGCCGGTATTGAAAACGTCCACCTCCGGCGCCTTGCCGGCCCAGTAGCAATAAGCCAGCGTCTCGCACAAAGCGGGTCCATCGTGGGCGCGCAAAAACAGGATGTCATCCTTCGCCATCGCAGCTTCGTCGCGCATTGGATGGAGCCAGTAGTCCTTGTCGAGCCAATCGCCGCTGAACATCGACCATAAGCCGACTGCCAACGGCAGCAGATAGGCCGCGACGACCGCGCCGGTATAGGCCGCGCCGCGACCGGAAAACCGATTGAGCGCCAACCCGGCAACGAGAGCCAGCGCGATGTCCGCATCGAACATCGCATTCACGTCAACGCCGGCGCCCCCGAAATAAGACGCACCGACAGCGAAGCTCGTCGCCGCGTAAAGCGAACACAGCACAATTTGCTCATCATCGCGCCGGATCGCAAACAGCAACGCCGCGACGACAAGCGGCAGCAATCCCCATATCAACCAGGACAACAGATTGACCGCGAGATCGCGCAACGCGAAGACACGCGCCGATTGCAGCGTGCCGAACAGATCGAAGCCGTAGATCAGCCGGAACGCGATCAGGCCGGCCGCCAGGAACATGGCCCCCGCAAGCACCAGCTTCAGCGCGCTTTTGCGATCGTACAGCGCGAGCCATGCCGTCACCGCGAGCGGCAGAACGATCAGATTGTGCTTGATGAAGAAAGCCAATGTGAACAGCAGCGCCGCCGCTACGAGTGTGAGCATGTCGCGCGGTTGCCGTAGCACGAGCAGGAATGCCGCCATCGCGATGGCGTGACCCAGCAATTGCGGGTCGTTCATGCCGACATAGTCGCTGTTCAGAAGCAGGCAGGCGGCGAACACGAGGCCCCCGAAGGCGGCCTCCAGCGTCGAACACGCCATCAGGCGAAGAGCCGCCACGATACAGCCTGCGATCGCGAGAAACGCCGCGAAAGAAAGCAGCCTTCCCGCCACGATCATGTCGCTGATCGCGCGGCCCAGCGCGCCCACGAGATAGAACGACAGTGGCGGATAATTGCTCGTCATGAAGCTTTGAGTCGGGGGATAGGGGGAACCGCCCGCCATCGCCGCAGCCGCGTGGTAGGCGTTCCAGCCTTCATTCGGATCGAACGGCACGATCGCCCCGACGGTCGAAACGACACGCACAAGGCCGATGGCACAACCTGTTGCCAGTACGGCGACCGCAACCGGCAACGTCCATGCAACGGCGCCCCGCCCGCTCATCGACCGCCGCAATTATCGGTCTTGGCCACGTCGTAGATCGCGAAAAAGCTGCCGGCGTGTCGTAGACGCAGACTATCGGGCACCGGGCTGCGCGTGCCGTTCAGATGGATGAGAACGATCTCGTCGAAATGGCACTGAAAATACATGAGATAGGGAAACACTTCGCGGATGTCCTTGTCGCCGTCGATCTGACCTGCCTCCAGATCGTCCAGCTCCGAAACATCCGGCGGCGAGCCCTGATTGGCGTTGCCAGCCGCCCATTTGTCGAAGGGCGGCTTCAGATAGACGACATGCTGTCCTTTGGTCGCGAACATCAATGGCGTGAATGCGCCGCGATCGACAATGGCGAATTCCGCCATGTGCCAGTAAGGCTCGTCCGAGGCCAGCCCCATCGCATCGCCATCCAGCACCGTGAAGATGCGCGCACCATGCGGAATGGATTGCGACGCTGCACGGAATTCCGCGAAACGGGCATCGTAGTAACGCCAGTTTCCTGCCAGCGCCGCGGCGCTATAGACGAGTAGAGCGAGCATCGCGCCGGCAAGAACGCCAAGCGCCTTCGGCGCAAAGCGAATGTCGACGGCGGTGAATGCGAAAACACCCAGCACTGCAGGCAACCGCAGATCCACGCCCCAACCGCCCATCGCCCATTCGGGCGCAAAGACCGTGAGCACGGCAAGCCCCATCAGCAGAACCTTCAAGCGCGGATGAAACGAAATCCAGCGCCGCCACACGCCCAGCGCGAGGAATAGAACGAGCGCGACCAGGAGAAAATAGGCAGGCTTGTCGAAATGAAGCAGAATCGCGGAATCGATACGGTCCTGCCATGTGCTTGCAAGATTGAATTCGAATCGCGCGCCATCGGCGCCGGCGGGTTTCAAAAGCAGGAAGGCAATTGCCGCAGGAAGAAATGGCGCCCCAACGGCGCCAACGCGCTTCAAAACCTCCGCAGGCGAAAAATTACGCTGTTCGACGAGCAAGCCCACCTCGTAGGCGCCTATCAGCAAGCCCAGGAGAGCGGCGGCAAACACGTGACAAAAATACACGACCGTCACCGCAACCGCGAACGCCGCCAGACGCCATGCCCCCTTGCGGGCGCCACTCGCAATCCAGGCTGCGAACACGGCGAAGGCGAGGCCGGCCGCAAAATAGTAATTGAGGAACCCCCACATGAAGTTGGCGTTGTAAGCGAAGAACGAGGCGCCGAGCGAACCGATACCGAAACGGCCATAAAGCAGGCGATGCACATAAGCCGGTCCGAGTACCCACATCACGACTGCCGCGCTGAGAAAAAGCTTCACGCCGATCGCGAGACTCACGAATTTGCCGAGCGCCGGCACGAGTATTTCGGCCGCAAGATTGGGGATGAAGCCCCACTCGATACGATAGAACTGCGCGAGCGTCGGGTCTTTCGCGCCGCCCGAGATGAGGAAAAACGTCGCCAGATGCGCGGGGTAATCGGGCATGGCCGGCGCGTCGACATACCAGAGCGGCACGACGAGAATCGCCGCAGCCGCGAATACCGCGACCGCCGGCCAATCGTTCTGCCATTGAAATCGCATCGCGGATTTCAGCGTGTACGCCAGACGAATTGACTCGACATCGAGTAGTTCCACAAGGCGCCCATCAGCGCGCCGGCCGCCCCCGCCAGCCACCACACCGAATGCTCGGAATAGAGCCACGACGCAATGCCCACATTGGCGATCGCGCCAACGGCACCGATCGCGCAAAACCCAAAGAAGCCCCATAAAAGGTTAAGCCCCGAAAGGCGGCGATCGCGATAGGTCAGCATATTGTTCAGGAGAAAATTGCTGGCGAGCGCAGCCAGCGTCGCGAGGCTCTGCGCGATGGGGAAACTTTGCGTTCCCAGGCGCAGTGCGATGAGCAGCGCCAGGAGATGCACGGCGAGACCGACGGTTCCCACCAGGGCAAACGAAATGAACCGCGGATCGACCACGCCGCGCGTCAGTTTTGCAAGAATCAGGCCCAGAAATTCGAGGCCGATCTGCGCGTCGAATTTGCTTTCGCCGAACAGGCGCGCGCGGAATTCGTACGGCACTTCGACCACACGTAAATGACCGCGCGCCGTCACCATGATGTCGAGAAGAATTTTGAAACCGATGGACGAAAGTTCGCCGGCAACCTGCTCGAACCTGTCGCGGCGCATCATGAAAAAGCCGCTCATCGGATCGGAAACGGAGACACCCAACAGCAGGCGCGCGATTCTGTTGGCGAGTTTGCTGAACGAAGCCCGGCTGGCGGCAAAGGCGTCGGCGCTTCCACCGGGAACATAGCGGCTGCCGATCACCAAGTCTGCCGAATCGGCCATCAACAGTGACAGCATGCGAGGTAAAATGCGCTCGTCGTGCTGCAGATCGGCATCGATGACGACCACATAGGTCGCGGCCGACGACATGATCCCTTCGATACAGGCGCTGGCGAGTCCGCGTCGCCCCAACCGTTTGATGCAGCGCACCCGATCATCGCTCGCCGCAAGCGCTTTCGCAGCTGCGGCCGTTCCGTCCGGAGAATTGTCGTCGACGAAGATCGCTTCCCAGGCGATGCCCTGAAGCGCTGCATCAAGGCGTGAAATCAATTCGCGGACGTTTTGCGCTTCGTTGAAGGTGGGAATGACGACCGAGAGAAGAACGGGACCTGTCACGGCGCGCGCATCCGGTTGGGTAGTCTGCGCCTCAAGGGCGGGCAGGGGCATTTGGGCACGCCTCGACGGCCTTCGCCTCCGCCCGAAGGTGTTCCCATGGCGCGGACGCCAGTCGGCGTCGCTAACAAGGGCAAAATCGACATTGGACCCGCTGAGGGAGGGTCGCCGCACCGTGATATGACAGTTTTGTAAGATTCCGATGGGGCGTCAACGTGTCGAAAATGCACATGGGCTTGGCTCTGGCGCAAGCCGGGTATCGGACATGCGCTTTGCACGTATAATCATTTGCGAGAGTGTGGCAGCGAAGCATCAGAACCCATGGCATCGTCTCCCAAATCAGGCCTTGTGCATCCCGCGATCCTGTCCGGCGGCTCCGGGACACGGCTTTGGCCGCTATCCCGGCGCGAGTTCCCCAAGCAACTGCTCCCGCTGGTGACGCCGGCCACGCTGCTGCAGGAAACGGCTGGCAGAATGTCCGGCCCGCGTTTTGCGGCGCCATTGATCATCTGCAGCCACGACCATCGCTTTCTGATCGCCGAGCAACTACGGAAAGCAGGAATCGCGGAAGCCGCGATCGTGCTGGAGCCGGCCGGCCGCAATACAGCCCCTGCAGCAGTCGTCGCGGCTCTGATCGCGTCCGAATCCGACGCCGACGCGATCGTGCTCCTGGCGCCTTCAGATCATGTGGTGCGCAATAGGACGGCCTTCGAGAGCGCCGTTACAGCAGCCGTCGCCGCGGCGCGCGGCGGGGCGCTGGTGACCTTCGGCGTCACACCCGATGGGCCGGAAACCGGATATGGCTATGTGCAGCGCGGCCCGGCGCTCGCCGATGCGCCGGGCGCGTTTCGCGTCGCGCGCTTCGTCGAAAAACCCGACCGCCAGACGGCCGAAACCTATCTCGCAGCCGGCGACTATTTCTGGAATAGCGGCATGTTCCTGTTTTCCGCGGCAACGCTGTTGCAGGAGATGGCCCAATTGCAGCCGGAGATTCTTGATGCCTGCCGCAAGGCGGTTGTGAAAGGCCGCCGCGATGCGGATTTCTTCCGGCTCGACGAGACCGAATTCCTCGCCTCGCCTGCGAATTCGCTCGATTACGCACTGATGGAGCACACGACCCACGCCGCAATCGTGCCGGTCGATATGGGATGGAGCGACGTCGGCTCCTGGGGCTCGCTGTGGGACATCGCAGACAAGAGCGACGACAACAATGTCGTGCGCGGCGACGTTCTTTTGACGCATGTCCGCAATTGCTATCTGCGCAGCGACGGGCCGCTCGTTGCCGCGGTCGGCGTGGAGGATCTTGTCGTCGTCGCGACGAACGACGCGGTTCTGGTGACCCGGCGCGATGCGGCACAGGACGTCAAAAAGATTGTCGACGAGTTGGAGCGGCAGGGCCGCAGCGAGCACATTCGTCACCGCGGCGCCTCCAAGGAAAACTAGCAGGCCCGCGATTGGCTATCCGTTATCCTTCGCCTGCGCGCGCGCATAGGCCGGTCGGTCGAGACAGCACTTCACATAGGCTTCGATGACGGACGATTTCGGCAGCATCGGGCTCGCGCCGAACATCGCAAACGTCGTTCCATAAAGCACGTCCGCTGCGGAAAATTTTTCGCCAAGAATGTAGGGTCCACGCGAAAGTGCCTTGATCACAAACGGCATCGCCTCTTCGACCGCCACCCATCCTGCGGTGCCGACCGGCACTTCGACATTCATGAACTTGGACATGAAGGAGGGCTCGAGCACGCCGGTGTAATAGGCAAGCCAGGAGAGATAGGCCCCGCGCCCGCGCTGGCCGGCAAGAGGTCCCAAACCGTTCTTCGGAAACTTGTCGGTGAGGTAAAGCGCGATGGCGGGAGATTCGAACACGATCTCGCCGTCGTCCGAAATCGCCGGCACTTTGCCGTGCGGGTGCGGATTGGCCGGATCGACAGCGCCCGTACCGTCCCGCGTCCGCGTATTGACGAGCTTGATTTCATAAGGTGCGCCCAGTTCCTCCAGCAGAAAGATGAAGCGGGACGAACGGGTCTTGGGCCGATGGAAGAGCGTAATCATCTCGCAACTCCTGGAAATTGAGGCGGAAACACTACTGCCATATTGCTGCCAGCATGGTGTCAGCAGTGGCGGCCGGGCCGACCGGCACCCGCCTCTTCTGCTTACCACCTCCGCCAGCCTATGATCGCCGCACCGCGGTAGCCATGCCTCCCGCGCCATTCATAGGATCGCCATGACGGACGCCCCGCTCATTCTCCTGGATAGCCCGAGGCCCGCAATACGCCGGATCACCCTGAATCGGCCGGACAAGCGCAATGCGCTGTCCAACGAACTGCGTGCCGCATTATTCGAGGCGCTTGAGGCGGTCGACCGCGATCCCGATCTTCGGGTCACGATCTTGCGAGGCGCAGGTCCCTGCTTTTCTGCCGGCTACGACCTTTCGCGCGAAGGTGCGGGGCAGCCCTTACCCTTCCATACCGCAGCGGGCGCAGGTCAATGGGCGCGCCATGTGGTCGAGGGCTGCTTTCGAATCTGGGATATGGCCAAACCGGTCATCGCCCAGGTGCATGGCTGGTGTCTGGCAGGCGGCTCGGAACTCGCCACTGCCTGCGATCTCGTTTATGTGGCCGAAGATGCGCAGATCGGCTATCCGCCGGTCCGCATGATGAGCCCACCCGACAATCAGTTTCACGCCTGGCTATGCGGTTTGCGCCCGGCGATGGAGATGATGCTGACGGGCGATGCGATAAGCGGCATAGAAGCGGCACAGATAGGTTTCGCCAATCGCGCATTTCCTGCGGCCAATCTGGACAATGAGGTGCTGGCCGTTGCCGAACGCATCGCGATGATTCCGACGGACGTGCAGCAGATGAACAAGCGCTCCGTGCATCGTGCCATGGAGATCATGGGATTGCGCGCCGCAATCCGCGCCGGCACCGAGATTCAGGCGCTTGCCCTCACCACGGAAAGCTCTCGCGAGACATTTGCGCAATTTCGCGAAAGTGTGACCAAGGGGCTGGACGCGCGCGATTCCGCGTTCGGCGACTATCGAACAAAAAAATAGGCGCGCCGCCGATCAGCCGCCGAGAATGTCGCCATACGATTTCAGGTCGACATTCCCCCCGGAGAGCACGGAAACCGTGCGATCGGGATCGAGCCCCGCCGCAAGGGCGCCGGCCAGAGCGACAGCGCCGCTGGGTTCGGCCACGAGTTTCGCTTCCGCCGCGATAAGACGCATCGCGGCGCGGATGGCATCTTCGGACACCGTGATGATGTCGTGCACGAAAGCCCGGATATTGATCCAAGGCAGCCGACCCAGTTGAGGGACTCGCAGACCATCGGCAATCGTGCGGATGGTGTCCTCGGGCGGCACGCGAACAATGCGTTTGGCTTTGAAGCTTTGCGCGGCATCGTTCGCCAGTTCGGGCTCGACGCCGACTACGCGGATGGTGGAATCGGATTGCGCAATCGCCGCGGCAATGCCGCCGATCAGCCCGCCACCGGACACCGGTGCCACGACGAATTTCACATCCGGCTTCTGAGCCAGAATCTCCAGGCCGATCGTTCCCGTCCCTGCCATGATCGCGGCAGAGTCATAAGGTTCGATCACAAGATAGCCCTTCTCGCGGGCAATACCCGCGGTCACCTCGGCGCGGGCATTGCCGAATGGACTGCAGAGCACAATCTCCGCGCCCCATCGCTTTGTCGCTTCCATCTTGAGGCGAGACGACGTTTCCGGCATCACGACCGTTGCCCGGATACCGAGAATCTTCGCGGCATAGGCGACGGCCTGGGCGTGATTGCCGCTCGAATGGGCCACAACACCTCGCCGCCGCTCGTCCTCGCTCAAGGTCAGAAGAGCGTTAAACGCGCCCCTGATCTTGAACGCGCCGATGGGGTGAAGACTTTCAGCTTTGAGCCACATGCCGGAAGGTGTCATCCGCACGAGCGGCGTTGCGTTGACAAAGGGTGCAATTCGCGACGCCGCCGCACGAACGGCATCGAGCGTGACTATGTCGGCATCTTGTGCGTTTTCGTCGTGCATCTTCGGGAGCGTTCGCGGGTTCGCCTGGTGTCAACCGAGATAATGAAGAATCTTACGCGACGCGTGAAGCGAAATGGACGGCGCCGTCTGGATGCCGTAACCGCCCTGCCCTGCCAGCCAGAAAAAACCCGGCGCGGCCGGGTCGAACTCGAACAAAGGCGTACGGTCGGGCGTGAAGGTGCGCAATCCTGCCCATTTGCGCCGGATGCGGCTCACTTTCATTGTTGTCGCTTCCTCGATCCGCCAGGCGATCGTTGCCACGTCGATCTCTTCCGGCTGCGCATCGCAGGGCTCCGAGGGCGTCTCGTCGACGGGAGATGCGAGCACGAGACCTGCTTCCGGTTTGAAGTAAAACTCGTCGCCGATGTCGTTCACGAACAGCCAGTTCGTAATGTCCAGGCCAGCCGGAGGTTCGATCGTCACCGCCGTTCGCCGCAGCGGCATCAATCCGCGGTCGCCCAGCCCTGCCTTGATTCCCACAGGGCCCGCCCATGCGCCGGCGGCATTCGCCACGACGCGCGCGAAAAAGGTTCCTTGCGTGGTCTCGACGGCCCAGGCGTCGCGAACGAATGCGATACCGAGCACTTCCGCTGCCGTCAGAATCTCGACGCCGCCATGCAGGGCCATGCGCCGGAAACCTTCGAACAACCCATGCACATCGATATCGGCGGCGCCGGGTTCTTCGGCCGCCGCAGCGAAAACCTCGCGACGCAGGATCGCCATTCGATCATAGGCCTCTTCGAGCGGAACCGCACGTGACGCGCGCCGATTTTCCGCCAACCAATTGTTCAATACCTCGACATGATCGGGGCGCGCGACGAAGAGCGATGCGCGCGGCGTGAGCAGAGGGTGATCCGCGAACCCGCCCGGGGGATTTTCGAAGAACGAACGGGACTCCGAGGTCAACGTCCGCACCGCCGTGTTGCCGTAAGTTTCGGTGAAGACCGCTGCGGAACGACCTGTGGTGTGCATCGCAAGCAGTTCTTCGCGCTCGACAAGGATGACGCGCGCCCGACCAGCCAACCGCCCCGCAAGCGACATGCCTGCGATCCCCCCGCCAATGATGATGACATCGGCCGATTTCGTCATTCATTCGCCTTCGTGAAAAGGATTATCGCACAAAGTTCAGTCGCGCTTGCGCGAGCGCAAGGCCGTGTCGGCCAGTGCGATGATCTCGTCGTGCCGGGCGCCCGAGAGCGGATAACGCGGTGGTCTCACCCGCGCACTTCCGTGACCTGCACGCTGCTGAACGAGCTTGATGCATTGCACAAGATCGTGTCCCGCATCGAGATGCAGGAGCGGCATGAACCAGCGATAGAGATCGCGGGCCTCCGTCCAGCGGCCCGTCCTCATCAACTCATAGATGCGCACCGATTCGCCAGGAAACGCGCCGGTAAGGCCGGATACCCAACCCGCAGCGCCCAACGCGAGCGCCTCGAACGCGAGATCGTCGAGGCCCGCGAACAGGATGTAGCGATCGCCCAGCGCGTTGGCGATATCGGTGAAGCGGCGCGTGTCTTCGGCGGCTTCCTTCAGGGCGACGATATTCCGTTCGCCGGCCAATGCCGCCAAGGCATCGAGCCCGATATTGACGCGATAGGCAGGCGGATTGTTGTAGAGCATGATCGGCAACCCCGTCGCGCGCGCAACAGCGCGAAAATGCGCCACCAATTCGTCGGGCTTCGGCACATAGACCATCGCGGGGAGCACCATCAGGCCGTCGACACCGAGGCGCTCGGCGTCTTTTGCGTACGCGCAGGCCGCTTCCGTGGTGAACTCGGTCACGCCGGCAAGAACCGGGACCCCGCCATGCACGGTTTCGACAATCGCAGCCAGAACGCGGCGTTTCTCGTCTGCCGTGAGCGATGCATTTTCGCCGCAGGTCCCAAGCGCCACGATTCCATGCACGCCGGCCGCCAGCATGAACCCCAGATGCGATTGGGTCGCCGTGATATCGACAGCCAGATCGCCGTCGAACTGGGTCGTTGCCGCCGGAAATACGCCCGCCCAATCGATTTTCGTCATCGTCAGCCTCATTGCGCGATTCGGGCGAAGCTAGCGCATTTTCGGCGGGAGCCCACACAAGAGTTTCCCGGTCGCCGTCCGCCGGGTGGTGGGTCCACCGACGGGGCAGCACTGAACTGGGCCGGCCCCGGAGAAATCTCCGGCCGGCAGTCAGTTGAGCGCGTAGCCGCCCGAAATCGATCGAGAATTAACGCGTCCGAGGTCGCCGGGCGTGATCAACACGCTGCCGTCCGCTTCGAGCTGCCTGGAAAGATATTTGTGAAGTGCGAGCGCATGAAGCGCGCGCCGATGGCGACGATAAACATCGATCAGGCAATCCGGCGGTCCGTCGCCGCGCCAAAGCGAGCGCATGATCGTTTCGCGCGCGATGGCGAAGACGATCAGCTTGTTGTCGTCGACGACGGGAACCCGCACCGTGTCCGTGGAACCGTCATAGATTGCGCTTTTCGTATGAAAACGAACGGCCATGGGCATCTCCAACCATGAGCACCCCCGCTCGGATGGCGACTATACTACACTCCCGCAGCACCTTCTGCCTTCACGATTTTTGGCAGCCGGGCTGCGACGCCGCCAAAGTGATGTCTGCGACCGTGACGCGCATTGGAAATCGAGCTCGAATGACCGCGTTTAACCCAACAAATGATATGCTGAAACAACCTGTCGAAGATATGAACTCTCTTTAACCGTCTTTCGGCACCGTAACGGCAACTTCTGCAAACGGACGGCAATGAATTTTCAGTTGCAAGTCGGAATAGCAATTGCCGTCTTTGCCGGTGCAGGCGGATGGGCCGCAGCGCGTACGGCCACCGCATTTTCCGGCCGTCCGGTTTCCGTCGCGATTTCAACGGCTCTCTGTGCCGGCCTGGCCGCCTGGGCAGCAGCCACCATGGGCTTGACGCTCATCTTCGCAATCACGCTCGGACTTGGCTGGGCATTGCTCGCGCTTGCCGTCATCGACATCCTCGCATTCCGCCTACCAGATCTCCTGACGCTGCCGCTGATAGGCGCCGGACTTCTTGTGTCGACATTCGTCTTGAACGATCTCTGGCCACATGTCGCGGGCGCGGTGATCGGATATTGTGCCTTCGCCGCCATCGGCTGGGTATTCGCGCGATTGCGCGGCCGCGAAGGACTTGGACTCGGAGACGCAAAACTGGCGGCTGCCGCCGGCGCGTGGCTCGGTTGGGCGCCGTTGCCATCCGTTGTTCTGATCGCCTGCGCCGCCGGATTTCTGTGGGTCGCGTCGATGGCAATGGTGCGCGGCCGCGCCGCGCTGACGGAACGGATCCCGTTCGGCGTTGCCCTATCCATCGCGATCTGGATCGTGTGGCTTTACGGGCCGCTCGAAATTCTTGGCGGCGGCCCCTGATCAGTCGACATACCTGATCCAGAAGGGATTGGCTTTGTTACCCGTCAATTCAACGATCGCCGATCGACTATAAAAACCGCCGCTTGCGTCGCGCACGGCTACACGAACCGTCAGGGGCCGGCCAACGTAACTCTCGGCACTGGGATCGAAGGCCGGCATATCGGAATCGGCAACGGGCTGGGGGCTCGTCGGTTGCTGCGAACTTCCACCGATGCCCGACATCACTGCCAGTGCCAGCGGCTGGGACGTCTGAACGCTGAACCCTCCGGAATCGCCAAAGAATACCGTCATGGATGGCTTGAGCTGTGCGAACAGATTCGGATCCATGCCGCGAACTTCGGCCAACTCGTCGACCGTGCGGAATGGGCCGTTGCGCGGGGTGATTCCGAAGGGCTGATAGTAGGGCGCCTCCGCACCGTTGGTCCTTGTATCATTGTCTTCGTCCTGCCAATCCTCGAAGGAATCGACAAGCGTATCGAGGCGATTGCCGGTCACGCCGACGTCGGCAAACATCGTCCGCACCTGGTCTTCGTCCAGGCGATTGATGGGTATCTTGCCGCGCTCGTCCTCGACGACGATCTTCAGCACCATGTCGCCGATCGCCAGCGTCCGCGGTTTGCTGTCTATCGACCAGCGTTGCTTGGGATCGTCGATGCCCAAGCCCTCGACCGCGAAAGCGATGCCGGAATCGGCGGCCACCTTAAGCCTGGCGCGCTCGACCTGGCCGGCAACGGCAATCGTGGCGCCGCGGTTGACGGCAACGGCTTCGAAGGAGATGTAGGCGAAGGCCATCATGCCGGCGACAGCCAGCACCATGGCGTACCCGGCTTCGCGGCCCCGTTTCAATTGGGCTTCACCTTTTTTGGATCCAGCTGCTCGCCCGCTTTGATCTTCTCCCGCAATTCGTCGGTGATGGCCTGCAGATCGGAGGCATTTCGAATGACGCGCGGCGTCAGCAGCACCAGCAGTTCGGTGCGCGTATCTGTGTTGTCCGTATTGCTGAACAAATTGCCGAGATAAGGAATGTCCTTCAGAATCGGCAGCCCATCCTTCTCCAGGGAGCGATTGTCCGTAATCATGCCTCCCAGCGCGATCGTCTGCCCATCCTGCACCGCGATCGAACTTGCGATCCTGCGCTGCTCGATGGTCGGCGACTGGATCTGAGCGCTGCTGGGAGGGGTGCTCGCCACGTCGCTCACCTCCTGAGAAATGTCGAGAAGCACAAGGCCGCCGTCATTGACCCGCGGCGTCACCTTCAGGATCACACCGGTGTTGAGATAATCGATCGAATTCACCACGGGCGCGTCGGCGGTCACGGTGCTCACGGACGATGCCGTCTCGACCGGAACTTCGTCACCCACCTGCAGGGCTGCGGTGTGATTGTTGAGGACGAGCAAATTCGGCGCGGACAGGACCTTCACATTGGTGACGGAGGCAAGCGCGTTGATCGTGGCGGTGATTGAGCTGCCGTTGGTGAATATGTAGGAAAATCCTGGAAAATTCTGCACCGGGGTCGAGGTGGCGCCTTCGCTGTATGAGGCGATGCCTTGCCCGATCCCGAAAGACCACTGCACGCCGTATTGCAGCGCCTTGGTCAGCGTCACTTCCGTAATCGCCGCTTCGACCACGACTTGCAACGGCCTGATATCGAGCTTCTTTAGCGCATCCGCGATCAGGTCGTATTGGCGCTGCGTCGAGTAAATGACGATCGCATTGTTCGAATCGTCGCTTGTGATGGTGATGGGGCCTTCGGCTGCGTTGAGTTGCAGCGTTTGCGATGTGTCCGCATTGGGCTCCGGCTGACCGAACGTATCGCCCGGAATCAAGTCGCCCTGATCGCCGAGCCCGCCGGGAGATCCGGTTCCCGTGGTCGAACCCGACAAACCGGAAGTCGAAGATGAGCCGTTGTCCTGAGACTGGAACGTCGTGATGGGTGTCTGGCGGCTGGTGTGCTGGCTGCGAGGTTGGTTTTGACCGTTCGTCTTGGTGCCGCCGCCGAACGCATTGACGAGAACGGTTGCAACATCGGATGCACGACCATTCTGGACCCGATAGACGAACAGCTTGCGCGCACTGCTCTCGCCTTCCGCGTCCAGCATGTCCACCCAATGGCGAACTTGGCGCAGGTAGGCGGGCTGGGCGGAAATGGCGAGAATTCCGTTAAGCCGATCGACTGCAATCAGCCGCACGAGACCGGCCGTCGGCGCACCCTCGCTGTTCAGCAACTGATCGAGCTCGGGCAACAGCTGTTTGCTGTCGGTGTGATGCGGAACGAACATCGCGAACGCCATGCCGCGCAGCGCGTTGACGTCGAATTGACCCACCAGTTCGCGGATGGAGCGTCGCTCTCCCGCCGATCCGGTCACCATGAGAATATTTCGGCCGGCGTCGGCCTGCGAAATGGCATTCTCCGGCACGAGCGGATCGAGCAGTTTCTTGAGTTCGGTCGCGTTGACGTATTGGAGCCTGATTTCCTCCGTACCGAAGCCGGGGTCATCCGCCGTGACAAGTTGCGGCTGTCGACGCGCTTCGGCCATGGGAACGATGGTGTAGACCGCCCCACGGCGCACCAGACCGAGCCCCGCGGCTTTCAGTGAATCCTCCAGGATGGGAAATACGTCGGCCTTCGTGACCGGATGGGCGGTCACGACCGTCACGCTCCCGGTCACCGAAGGATCGACGGCATAATTGAGACCCAGGATGTCGCCCAGAATGGCTCTTGCCGCTTCGTGAACGTCGACGCCCGGGAAATTCAGATTCACTTCGGCGGAGGATGACATAGGCGTCGTGGCTTGCGTAGTCGCCGGCGCCGGAGCGACCGAATTGCTTTGCGCCTGCGCCGCCGACGCGCAAAGGAGCAGCGTCACCACAAGCGTACAACGCTGCAGAATCTTCGTGGTCATTGGTCGCTCTCGCTATCCTGCGTCGTCGCAGCGTTGGGCGATGGCAATAGGGGCGCCGCGGGCAAGGGCTTCTTTTCGAGCGGGAGAATGTGACGTTCGCCATTGTGCTCGAAGGTCAACGCATTCAGATCGACGGCCACGAGCCTCCAACCGGCCATATCGTCGCCCGGATGAACCCGCGCAATCGTTCCGTCCGGCGTTTTGACAAGCGCGGTCGCAATGCCGCCGCCAGCCGTGGCGATTCCCAATACCGTGTAGTCGCCCATGCCGCCGGCAGGCGGATCGACGCTGGCGTCGGCTTTACGATCAGGCGCGAAAATCGGATTTCTCAGGACGTCGGGATAGTTTGGGACGGCGGGAAAGGCAGGTTCGCGAGCACGCCGCGGCGCCAGATCGGATTGTTTCGGCAGCGCCGTAACGGACGGCAGCGTCAGCTGAAGTCCGACTGCAACCAGCAAAAGGGCGGTGGCCATGACTGGTATCAGCTCCGGGTTACGACGATTGAGAAAGTTGGACGGGCGCAGAGACTTCAATTCGGACAGCCATCGGACCCAGATGTCCCGTCTCAAGGGCATGGTCGGCCACGATCGAAAGGTGTTCAACAACGACATAAGGCTCCTCGCTTTCGAGACGTGCCAAGCATTTGTAGAGTTGACCGTCCGTCAGCTGAAGGTCTGCTCTTACCCGAATCCACCCGGCGGGAACATCCTCCTGGATGTCCTGAATGGCTTGCACCGAGCCGCCTGCATCCTGCGCGAGCTTGCTGAGCCTGCTCTTCAGCGCCTCGGCGGCAAGTGCCTCCGTCGGTGCGTTAATGCTGAATTTCTGCGCCGAAGCACGCTGCTCTTCGGCCTGCTCTCGCCAGACTGGTACACCAGCCAGGATGTGCTGATTGCGCGCATAGAGATCGAGGAGCGTCTCGCGTTCATCCGCACGGTCGACGAACCCGCCAACCAGCGGACTTATCACCGCAAGCCACAGCACGGCAATGGCGGCCACCAACAGTCCAATCGCCACAAGTCGGCGCTCGCGCGGGTTTAGCGGTTTCATCGCTTCACCGTGGGGCGTGCGTCTGCGGCAATCTCGAAAGCTTCTGGCGTGTTCGGCGCGGCGGGCTTGGCATTTGTGCTGAGAGCCCGTGCGTTGCGCAGAACGGGCGACGCCTCAAATTTGACCAGCAGATCGACCGGTCCCTGCCTGTACCCCGAAACCTGAACTGTTTGCCCGTTCCATTCCACGCGTTGCGCCCAGGTGTTCGCGGGCAGGATTTTGGTGACGGCATCCAGAATGCGAAGCGGCGCATTGTGGGCCAATCGCTCGAGCAGCGCACTTCGGCGGGCGGCCTCCGTTTCGACCTTCTCTCGCAAATGCATCGCCATGGCGACGGTGGCCTGCTGTGAATCGACATCACTGCGCAGCGAGTCGAGCGCGGCGGAATCGCGGAACGCAAAGACCGCGATATTCGCAGCCAGAAGAATGCCGATTGCGCCCCACCACAATGGCAGCCGCGCACGCGCGCCGCTCATACCGCCAGCGCCGCGCGCCTGCGCAAGAAAATCGAAATAAATGTTCGACCCCGCGTCTCCTCTCATGCCGACGGCGGCGGCGCCGAGTCCCGCAGATCGCGCGCGGTCAAGCACATCCGCGATCGCGCCGCGCGGCATGATACCGAGCAAAACACGTTGTTTGCCCCTGTCGGCGTCACGCTGAAGGATTTCGGTATCGAAATAGACCGCCTCCGCGGGAAAAGGCGTCAGGCGATCGATATCCAGCGCGACCAGACGGCGGATATCGTTGGGTGGAAGCAAAGGCAGATCGAGCTCGCGCGTCAGCACCCGCGTCTTCGGCAGTGCGATTGTCGCATTGTCGAGCTCGCGTGACGTGTAAGCTGCGGCGTCGAAGGGTTTCGAAGTATTTCCCTCGCGGCAGATGGGGCCTCGCTCGTCCCAATCGACAATGAGCCGCGGACGTTGCGTCAGCCGCGCGCGCCACTCCGGCGGAACAAGCGCCAGGAGTTCGTCGGCCCACCACGCCAAACCATGACGGATCCATTGCCCGACGGTTTCCATATCCGAATTGAAGATGTCCTTGATGTTCATTGGCGGCCCCGGCAGCGGCCGGTGGCGGCATTGAGCACGCACAACGAATCGATCGAAATCATCGGCTTGATCAGAAGCTCAGGCCACGCCCGCCGGTCCCCCTGCTCGAACTGCAGCCTGATGCGCACGAGTTGCGGCAGAGATGCCTGATGCTGCCAGTTCAATTGCCAGGTGGAGGCGCCGTTGGGTTGCGGCCCGAAATAGGCGACATCGAACTCCTGGACGCCGCGAAGCAGGACCAAGATCTCGCTTGCGACGGCTTGATTGACGGCCACGTCGCTCACCGCCGAAAGCACCAGATCTCCGTCCGTATCGAGCGCGAGGCGATACCGTCGCAATGCGGTGGGCCGCTCGGAATCCCGTGCTTCGCCCAGGAAGGAAATTTGGTCCGCGGTTCCTTCGAAATCGGCGAAAGGCGGCACGGTGTCGTTCCGGGTCGCCGGAAAAGCACGCTCGATGCGCTCACGAAGCAGCAATTGAGTCCCGGCAACGCTTTCCGCAGACGCGTCGGTGGCATCCATGCGCTCCCAAACGCGGCGTCCCGTCGTGATGCCGGATATCATCAACGCGCCGATCATGCCGAGAATGACCAAGCTCGCCAGCATTTCGGCAATTGCATATCCGGCCGCCCTTTCAGACATCGCTCAACTCCCCGGCGCCACAGCAAGGCTGTCGAGCGTGACAATGGCGTTTCCGCCGTCGAGCGCACGAACGGACACGGTGACCTGCCACAATTGACCCGCATCGCTCGCCGCACTGGCCGCGTCGGAAGGCGCAATGTCGACTTGCCACGCATAAGGTCCATCCGTTCCGCCCGTCATTCCCTGCGCCAGAGGTATTGCGGACCCCACGGCCGCAAGCTCGGACTCGGCGATCAGCAATGCCGTCTGCTTCTCATTGACCATGCGATTGCGCATCGCACCATCTTCAATCACGCGATACATGGCGGAGAGAGACAGTGCGACGATTGCTGCCGCAACCATCGACTCGATGAAGACCGAACCGCTGTCGTTCTTCATCATGATCCGTCGGACACGGCTCCGGTTGCGATATCCACGGAAATATCGACCTGATGGGCTCCAGCCGCGAGCGTCACACCGCCCCCGGACGTGGAGCCATCGGCAAAGAATCGAATCGTTTGCCCCTTCGACATCTGTAGATCGATCGCCTCCGGTACGCGTCGTGCCTCTCCTTCGTTCCAGCCATATCCATGTCCGTCGACTTGTATTGAAAAGTCGACATCGCGTCCCTTGTCCATCGCGTCGGCATGAGCAATGCGCAAATTCGCTGCCAACGCGTCGGCCGTCTCATGCAGCGAAAGAATGTCGTAAGTCCGCTCGATCGCCGGGAACGCAATGAGGCCCAGCATCGCCGTGAGCGTCACCACAACCAGGGCTTCGAGAAGAGTCATGTTCCACCGCTACCAATTGCCCACATCCTGGGCTTCGCCGGTCCCGCCTTCGGCTTTGTCCGACCCCAGCGAATAGACATCGACCTCTCCATGCTGTCCCGGCACCTTGTAGAGATAGGGCTCGCCCCAGGGATCGTGCAGCGCGCTTTCCTTGCGCAGATAGGGACCGTTCCATCCCGGCGCGGTCGGCGGACTGGTGACCAGCGCGTTGAGGCCTTCCTCCTGGGTCGGATAACGCCCCACATCCAGCTTGTACAATTCCAGTGCGGAAGTGATGTTCTGGATTTGCACGCGGGCCGTTTGCGTGCGCGAAGTTCCCAGATATTTGAGAACCTGCGGTGCGATGATGGCGGCAAGCAGCCCCATGATCGCCAGCACGACAAGAAGCTCGAGCAACGTAAATCCGGCTTCACGCCGGGTGATTTTCTTCAGGTTCATCATGGTCCAAGCGCCAAATCGTTGAAGCCGAGAATGGCCGACATAATCGATGCGATAACGGTCGCGACCAGGGCACCCATCAACACTGTGATGGCAGGCGTCAAGATCGCTATCAGACGCTGGATCGTGTTTCGCACGTCGCGATCCAGTACGTCGGCGAGGCGGTTCAGCATCATTCCGAGCTGTGCAGTCTCCTCGCCGGTGCGCAGAAAGCTCATCGCCATTGGGGGAAACAGTTTGGTCGCGGCCAACGGGCCCGAGAGACCGCTGCCTTCCTTGAGACCCGACACCACCCGCCCGACGGCCGCCGACATATACGTGTTGACGAGCGAGCGCTGGGCGATGCCCAGCGCCGTGGGCAGCGCCACGCCGCTATCGACCAGGCTTCCCAGCGTCCGGGCCAGACGCGCCGTTTCGGCGCTGGTGATGAGAGGACCCAATTGGGGAAAACGCAGAATATTGCGGTCGAAAGCACGCCGAACCGCCGGCTGCGCCATCCAGCGCATGCCGACAAAACCGGCGACGGCGAGCCCGAGGAGACCCAGCCAACCATAAGTCCTCACGCCGTGGCTCGCCCCCATGACGAGCCGGGTGATGAGCGGCAGCTTGACGCCCTGGTCTGAGAACAGGTCTTCGAATTGCGGCACCACGACGAGAAGCATCAATGATACGACACCGACCGCGATGACGATCAGCACGGCGGGATAGATCAGCGAAGACACGATCGTCTGGCGCAAGGCCGCGGCGCGGTCGAGCGCCTCGGCCAGGCGCGCGAGGCTCGTATCGAGCTTGCCGCTCGCTTCGCCCGCTTCTGCCATTGCGCATGCCATCGGCGGGAAAATGTCTTCTTCCTGCGCCATCGCGCGGGCGAGCGGCATGCCTTCCTTCACGCGTTCGCGCAACCGTGCAAACACGGCCTTCAAGGCCGGCCGTGTGATATTGTCGACGCAAACCGAAAGAGCGCGATCCAGCGTGAGGCCCGCGCTCAGCAAAACGGCGAGTTCGCCGAGCGCATTCGCAACGGCTTGACGCGTCGCGGCACCCGCCATTTTGACGCTTTTCGCCGGTCGCTCCGCCGTTTCGATCGCTTCGATCGGCATCAGACCCAGACGCCGCAGTCGATCGAGCACGTCGATCTGCGAAGCGCCGTCCAAAGTTCCGGCCTTCAATTCGCCGGTTGCCGTCGCGGCACGGTATCGGAACGTTGCCACGTCTATGTCTCCCGCGTCACGCGCAAGATCTCTTCGACGGTCGTCAGCCCGGCTTGCGCCTTGGCGATTCCGTCGGCGAGCATCAAGCGCATTCCGGCATCTACGGCCGCGCGCTGAACTTCGCGCGCTTCCGCACGCAGGAGAATGAGCCGCGAGATCTCCTCATCCATTTCGAGCAACTCGAACAGCGCGATGCGGCCGCGAAAGCCCGTGTTCCCGCAGGCGTCGCAACCCTGCGGTTTGTAGAATTGCATGCCGTTCATCGTCGTGGCGTCAAGACCGAGCGATGCGATCGCCTCGCGCGAAAGCACCGCGGTCGTGCGGCATTGCGGGCACAAACGACGCACCAGGCGCTGGGCCAGCACGGCGTTGAGCGTAGACGTGATCAAAAACGGCTCGACTCCCATATCGAGCAAACGCGTGACGGAGCTTGCCGCGGTGTTGGTGTGGAGCGTCGACAGGATCATGTGACCGGTGAGCGCGGACTGAATGGCGACTTGCGCCGTTTCGAGATCGCGGATTTCTCCCACCATCATCACGTCGGGATCCTGGCGCAGAAAGGAGCGCAGCGCCGCGGCGAAATCGAGCCCGATCTGCGGCTTGACCTGCGTCTGATTGATGCCGGCGAGGCGATATTCGATCGGATCCTCGATGGTGAGGATCTTGCGTTCGGCCGTGTTGAGCGTGGCAAGCGACGCGTAGAGCGTTGTCGTCTTGCCGCTGCCGGTCGGTCCCGTCACGAGGAGAATCCCGTGCGGCTGCGCGAGGACGCGCCGATAACGCACCAGCAGCTTTTCGTCGAAACCGAGCTTTTCGAATTCCAGCGCAAGGTTGGAGCGGTCGAGAATACGCAGCACGACCGCTTCGCCATGAATCGTGGGCGACGTCGCGACGCGAAAATCGATTTCCTGACCGCGGACCGCAAGCCGCAGCCGTCCATCCTGCGGCAGACGCCGTTCGGCGATATTGAGACTGGACATCACCTTGATGCGCGAGACGAGCGCGGATTTGAGATGCGCGGGCAGCGTCTCTTCTTCGCGCAATGCGCCGTCGATGCGGAAGCGCACCTTGATGGCGCTTTCCGTGGGCTCGAGATGAATATCGGATGCGCGTGCTTCGGAGGCGCGCGCAATCAGGCTGTTGACGGCACGGACGACGGGAGCGTCGCTGGCCAGGTCTTTGAGCCGCTCCACATCGGCATCATTGTCCTCGGCACCTGGGTCATTCTCCCGGGGGGCATTTGGTGCGCCGTAAAGGCGATCGAGCGCGGCTTCCAGATCGCTCGTGCGCGCGACGACGGGCGTTACCGCACAATTGAGCGCAAAGGCGAGCGCCTTTGCCACATAGGAATCGAGCGGATCGACGAAGGCGATTTCGATGCCGTTCGGAGTTTGCCGAAGGGGAATCGCGCGCGCATCGCGCAGAAATCGAGGCGCCAACGTGTCCGCCGCTACCGGCTCGGCGGGAAAATCGTCGGCAGTGGCGAGCCGGAATCCGGTTGCGCCCGAAATGGCCTGCGCCAACGCCACTTCGGAGATCAAACCCAGCCGGGTCAGCACGGCATCGAGGCGCTCGCCGGTCTCCGACTGAACCGCACGCGCGCGGGCAAGCGTCTCCGGCGAGACCAACTCGCGGTCCAGCACAAGCTGGTCCAGGCTCCCAGCGACTTCCGATGGCGCAAGCATGGCGGTCACGCGGCAGCGCCCCTCCCGATCCAGACACTGACATCTTGAAAGCAGGCCGCCGCCCCGACAAAGGCGGCTGGCAAAGGCTAAAGTACCAGAAACACAGAAGAATATGCAATGTTGACAGGACCTCGCGGCTGTCTGCCGATTGGGATGGCGTCACCGGTTTTCCTGCGAAATCGTACCAAACCGCTGTTATTTGGGCCGCTCGGTCCAATCGTTACGCAAATGACATGCTCGCCGCTAACCCTTCTGTCGAAAAAAGCGGCGGGCGCGTATCATTCCAGCCCGAGAACCCGCCGAGTTCCGTCCTTGGTTGCAGAATCCATGAACCCGCCGGCCTTGCGCGACGCCCCACTGGGTCTTCGCATCGCCATTGTCTGCGTAATGCTGGGCATGTTCATGCAGATGCTCGACACCACCATCGCCAATGTGGCGCTTCCCTATATGCAGGGCAGTCTGCAGGCGTCTCACGATCAGATCACCTGGGTACTGACATCCTATGTGATCGCGTCGGCAATCCTGACTGGACCAGTCGGCTGGCTTTCCGCGAGATTCGGCCGGCGCGAAATATTCCTCCTGAGCCTGGTTGGCTTCACGATCACCTCCGCGATGTGCGGCCTGGCACAGACGCTCGACCAGATCATCGTGTTCCGGCTCCTGCAGGGGGCGTTCGGCGCGGCGTTGTCCCCCCTTTCCCAGGCCATCATCATCGACCGCTACCCGCTCGAAAAGCGCGGACAGATCATGGCGATTTGGTCGATGATCATCATGCTGGGGCCCATCCTGGGACCGACCCTCGGGGGGTTTCTCACCGATCATTATTCTTGGCGTTGGGTGTTCTACGTGAACGTCCCCATCGGCATCATCTCCACGGCAGGCGTGTTTCTGTTCCTGCACGAGGCGCGGCACGATACGCCGCCGCGTTTCGACTGGTTCGGGTTCATCGCGCTCAGCATAGGCCTCGGCGCGCTGCAACTGATGCTCGACCGGGGGACCACGAACGACTGGTTCGATTCCGCGGAGACCATTATCGAAGCTGTGCTTGCGGGGTTGGGATTTTATGTATTTACGGTGCAGATCCTCACGGTCAACAAACCTTTTCTGCGACTGGATCTGCTGAAGGACAGAAATTATCGCTCGGGCCTGATGCTCACATTCTTCGTGGGCATCATTCTTCTTGCCACCAGTGCGCTCCTGCCGCCTTACCTGCAGAATCTGGGCGGCTATTCCGTCATGGACACGGGCCTCCTTCTCGCGCCGCGCGGTCTGGGCACGATGGCGACAATGCTGTTCGTCGGACGGATTGTCATGAAGGTCGACCCACGCGGATTGATGGCGTTCGGCGCATCGATCCTGATCTGGTCGCTTTGGGAAATGTCGCGTTGGACTCCGGACATCGATTCCCAGCGTCTCGCATTCACAACGTTCATGCAGGGCGTGGGGATGGGATTCATCTTCGTTCCCTCCAACATCTACGCCTTTGCCACCCTACCCCAGGCGCTTCGGACGGACGGCGCCAGCATCATCAACCTGGTGCGCAACGTGGGCTCGGCGATCGGCGTTTCGGTGACCACGACGGCCCTCAGCACAAACACGCAAACCATGTATGCCCAGCTGTCCGCGCATGCCTCGCCCTTCAACCGCGCGCTCGGCGTCAATGCACCCAGCATGTTTCTCAATCCGCAAATGCCGATCGGCGCTGCGATGCTGCACGGTATGGTACTCCAGCAGGCGACCATCGCAGCCTATGCCGATGTGTTTCTTCTGATGTTCTACATCAGCCTGCCGATTCTGCTCTTGATCGTGTTTCTACGGAAAATGCAGCTTCTGCCGAATCCCGCACCCGCCAACGAGATGGAAGCTCTCGAATAGCTTCGTCCGCCGCCTGCTGCTGCGCGATGTCCCGCCCGGAGTACCGGGAATATATCGCGTCTGGCGCCGCGGCGATGCGTTTGCGGCGCGATTTCGCGCCTTTCGATATGGAATGCGAATCCGCTAGCATGGCGGCATGACTGACGATGCCGACATCCTGCTGGCCTTACAATCTCTCGATATCGTCCCGAAAGGCGTCAACCCTCCACTGACGCGGCTTCCGGGCGGCGTCTCGAGCGACGTTTATCGCGTCGATCTCCCGACGGGACCGGTCTGCGTGAAGAAAGTGCTGGCAAAACTCAATGTGTCGGCTGACTGGCGCGCGCCTGTCGAGCGCGTACACAGCGAGGCCGCTTGGTTCCGCTTCGCGGGCCGGATCGCGCCCGGCAACGTGCCGACGGTGCTGGCCGAAGACCGGGCCGCGCATCTGTTCGTCATGAACTATTTCGATCCCGCAACACACCCGTGCTGGAAAGATCTGCTTCGCGACGGCGTGATCGATCCGGCATTCGCGGCCCGAGTCGGCGAAACCATCGCGCGCATTCACCGCTCCAGCGCGGGTTCGAAGATCGTGCAAAACGAATTCGCGACACACGAATTCTTCATGGCGCTCCGGATCGACCCTTATCTGCTCACGGCCGCGAACGCGCATCCCGATCGCGCGAGCCGCATCCGCGAGATCGCGGGCGATCTCGGGCGCGCGCGCATCGCCTTGATGCATGGCGATCTGAGCCCCAAGAACATTCTCGCCGGCCCTGCCGGACCGGTCATTCTGGATGCGGAAACGGCCTGCTACGGCGATCCTGCTTTCGATCTCGCCTTTTGTCTGAATCATCTGTTGCTCAAATGCGTCTGGAAGCCGGCGCATATCCGGGATTATTGCGCATCGTTCGCGGCCATGCGCGACGCCTATCTCGCGAGGATCGACTGGGAAGATGCGCGCGGGCTGGAACGGCGGGCGAGCGCGTTGCTGGCAGCGCTCCTCCTTGCCCGGATCGACGGCAAATCACCGGTCGAATATCTGAGCGCGCCCGCCGATCTCGATTTCGTGCGCGTCGCCGCACGCGAATATCTCATGCGGCCCGAACTCACCCTAGAGGGTATGCGACAGGACTGGGAAGCCAGAGCGCTTGCGCGCTGACGCGTCAACCGGGCGCGATTTCGTGGACGCGCTTGTGACCGTTCGCGTCGACGGGCTCGTGCTTCACATCGACTTTCGGATCGAGCGGGCGCGTCCATGCCGCGAATTCGAGGCATACCCCGTCGGGATCGAAGAAATAAATCGAGCGCACGAATGTCGTCGGCGACACGGAGAGGCTCATCTGGTATTCGGAGTCGTCATGATTAAGGATTTTCGTCGGCTTGACGCCCTTGGCGACGAGCTTCTCGTAATATTCGTCGATCTTCTCGGCCGGCACGTTGATCGCGACATGGTTCATCGAGCCATGCGCGGACGCGATGGATTTTCCGGATGTGGGCAAATGACCCGCGGAAGCAATGCCGGGCTGCGCCGCCGGCGCATCGGGAAACCAGAAGAACGCCAGCGCATCGCCATTGCCGATATCGAAAAAGAAATGCTGCCCCATGTTCATCGGCAGATCGATGGTCTTGATCAACGGCATGCCCAGAACATTGGTATAGAAATCGACGGTACGGGCCATGTCCTTGCAGACAAGCGCCAGATGGTTGATCCCCTGAAGCTCGAATTCTCTGTTGGCACGGCCGGGCATCGATCCATCCTCCATTGGCGCGCAAGATGCGAGCGCGATGTATGATGCCGATACCCTAGGAATTTTCGGCTTTTTGTCCAGACAGGTTGCAGAAATGGAGCAAAAATGACCCCGCCTTCGAAGCGAATAAATGCTCAATTTGTCGGGCTTCCCTCACCGACCATGCCTGCCGCCAAGCACGGCAGCCATCCCTGCCAGGGTCTGTACTGGACGGCAGCCGGCACGAAACCGCGGGTGGCCGTGATCGCCACACACTACAATGTGGATTTTTCGGAGCACTATTGCGGGCCCTATTTCGCCGAACGCGGCTTCGGTTTCCTCGGCTGGAACACCCGTTATCGCGGCGCCGAGGACCAATTCGTCCTCGAGCATGCGTTGATCGATATCGGCGTCGGGGTGAAATGGCTGCGCGAAACGGCCGGCGCCGAAACGATCATATTGCTCGGAAATTCCGGCGGCGGTTCGCTGATGGCGGCCTATCAGGCCGAAGCGACGAAATCGACGCTCGCGGTTGCGGCTGGAGGTGCACTCAAGGAGGCGCTGACGTCATTGCCGCCCGGTCAGTTGTATATCTCGCTCAATGCGCATCCGGGCCGTCCCGAAGTGCTGACCAATTGGATGGATGCTTCGGTGATCGACGAGACCGATCCGACGAAGACGGATTCCACGCTCGACCCGTTCGACCCGCAGAACGGTCCGCCCTATGCTCCGGAATTCATCGCGAAATATCGCGCAGCGCAACGCGCGCGAAATCAGCGCATCACCGACTGGGCGAAGGCCGAGCTTGAGCGGCTCAGAGCCGTCGGCGTTCCCGATCGCATTTTCCCGTTGTTCCGAACCTGGGCGGATTTGCGCTTCATGGATCCGGCCATCGATCCGTCGGAGCGCATCTGTCCGGGCTGCTATGCCGGATTGCCGCCGCTCGCGAACCGCAATCCACTCGGCATCGGCCGTGCCAATACGTTACGCGCATGGCTGTCGATGTGGAGTCTCGAGACTTCGCATTGCCGCGGAGAAGAACAGCTCGCCAAGCTCGATTTGCCTTCGCTCGTCATCCAAAGCATGGGTGACACGGGTGTCTTCCCCAGCGATGCGCGACAGATATTCGAGGCGCTTGCGGCCACGGACAAGACCTTGGAATTCCTGCCCGGCGCGCATTATTTCGAGGACTCGGACGCGCATCGCCAGCGCGTTGCCGATCTGATGTCCGGCTGGATCACGCGCCATGTGTGACTGGTGTCGCGATCTAGAAGTTCGCGATATTGCCGAAATCGGGTTCCGGACGAATTTCGAAACCGCGCCACTAGTTGGAATTTCGAGTAGCGGAATTGTGGTTTTCGGGTGGTTGAAGGTAGTGTCCCGCCTCTCCAATTAGGGGACGAGGTTCGTGCATCTTTGAGGGGTTTCGATGCTGAAAATCCAGAATCTGACGCATGTCTATTCCGGGGGCACGAAAGCCCTCGACAATGTCAGCCTCGAAATCGGCCGCGGTATGTTTGGGCTTCTAGGGCCTAACGGCGCCGGCAAATCCACCCTTATGCGCGATGTGGCGACGCTGCAGACGCCCACGAGCGGCCGCATCATTTTCAACGACATCGATGTCATAAAGGAGCCGGAGAAACTGCGCCGCATGCTGGGCTATCTGCCCCAGGATTTCGGCGTTTATCCCCGCGTGTCCGCCTACGATATGCTCGACCACATGGCCGTGCTGAAGGGCATTGCGAACAGAGGCGAGCGTCGCGAGACGGTCGAGGCACTGCTCAATCAGACCAATCTCTGGTCCGTCCGAAAGAAAGCCATCGCCGGATTTTCCGGCGGCATGCGCCAACGCTTCGGAATCGCGCAGGCGCTGATCGGTCAACCGGCCTTGTTGATCGTCGACGAACCGACCGCGGGCCTGGATCCTGAAGAACGCAACCGCTTTCTCAACCTCCTCGCCGAAGTGGGCGAGAAGGTCGTGGTCATACTCTCGACGCATATCGTCGAGGACGTGTCCGAATTGTGCCAGCGCATGGCGATCATTGCGCAGGGCCGGATCGTGGCCACCGGCGTTCCTTCCGAATTGATGGCGACACTTAAAGGGCGCGTGTGGCGCAAGATCATTCCGCGCGCCGAACTCGATCAGTATCGCGAGAAACATACCATCATTCTCTCCCGTCTCCTGGGTGGGCAGACGATGATCCACATCGTCTCCGATACCGATCCCGGAAACGGCTTCGTGCCGGTCGAAGCCGGACTGGAAGACGTCTATTTCGTCACGCTTAACCGCAAGGCCGCATGAGGTCTTCCATGTTCCGAAAAATCACCGCGTTCGAGCTGCGCTATCAGCTTTCCGCACCCGTCTTCTGGGTTTCGTTCCTCGCCTTTTTCGCGCTGACCTTCATGTCGGTGACGATCCCGGAGGTGCAAATCGGCGACAAGGGGAACACGAACATCAACTCGCCCTTTGCCATCATCCAGATCCTGCAGATCATGAGCATCTTCTCGATTTTCATCGTGACGGCGTTCGTGGCAAATGTCGTCGTGCGCGACGATGAGACGGGCTACGGCCCCATCATCCGTTCCACGCGCATCACGAAAGTCGACTACATGTTCGGCCGCTTCACCGGCGCGTTCCTGGCCGGCGCACTTGCGTTCGCAAGCGTGCCGCTCGCGATCTTGATCGGCAGTTTCATGCCGTGGCTGGACGTGGCGAAAGTAGGGCCGTTCCATCCGGAAGACTATCTCTATGCCTATTTCGTCGTCGCGATCCCGACCCTGCTGGTGACTTCGGCCGCGTTTTTCGCGTTGGCGACCGCGACGCGCTCAATGCTGGCGACCTATATCGGAGTCGTCGCATTTTTGATCCTCAATGTCGTCATGCGGGTGCTGTTCCGGGACCCCCAATACGACCACATCGTAGGGCTTCTTGAGCCGTTCGGGATCGGCGCGATTTCCGAAGTGACGAAATACTGGACGGCGTTCGACCGCAACACGCTGCTGCCGCCGATCGCAGGTGTTGTCGCCGAAAACCGGCTCATCTGGTTCGGCATTGCATTTCTGTTTCTGGCTATCGCCTATGTCGCCTATCGATTCGAGACGCGCGCCAGCAAGCGCGACCGCAAAGAGGCGGCGGACGATCTGCCCCGGCCCACGAGGCAGGGTCCGCTCCCCGCGCCGCGCTTCGATTCTTCCGCGACACTAGTCCAAGCCTGGAAGTGGACCAGGTTCGAGATGGCGCAGGTGTTCCGAAGCCCGGCATTCTTCGTTCTTCTGGCTCTGGGCCTCATCAATGGCGGCGCGTCGCTCTGGTTCGCAAATGAGATCCAGGATTACATCACCTATCCCGTGACGCGGCAGATGATTGTCGCGCTGAGGGGCGCGTTTACGTTTATTCCCGTCGTCATCGCGATCTACTACGCGGGCGAACTTGTGTGGCGCGAGCGCGACCGCAAAACGAATGAGATCTTCGATTCCTGCCCCGTGCCGGACTGGGCATTTGCGCTGCCGAAAATGGCGGCCATCGTGCTCGTGCTCCTTTCAACGTTCCTCGTTTCCGTGGTCGCTGCGGTCATTGTGCAAACGCTGAAAGGCTATACGAATTACGAACTCGTCCATTACCTAACCTGGTACGTCCTGCCCGAGGCGTTGACGGCCATCCAGATCGCCGTGCTGGCGGTCTTCGTACAAGCCGTCGTGCCCGGGAAATATTGGGGCTGGGGCATCATGGCGATCTACATCGTCGCCACACAGATGCTGGGGACTGTCGGATACGAAGATCACCTCTACATTTTCGGGACCACGCCCGAAGTTCCGCTTTCCGATATGAATGGCGAGGGACAGTTCTGGATCGGACGCGACTGGTTTGATCTTTATTGGAGTGCCGGTTCGCTCATCCTTGCGATCCTCGCATACGCCCTGTGGCGCCGCGGCACCGAAACGAGACTGAGACCGCGATTTGCACGTCTGCCGCGCCGGCTCGCGGGATTGAGCGGCGCGCTGCTCGCATTCGGCGTCATCGTGATGGCGGCGAGCGGCGCATTCATCTACTACAACACGCATATTCTGAATGAGTATCGCACCGACGTCAGTACTGACGACTACAAGGCGAACTACGAGAAGGCTCTGCTGCGCTTCGAAAATACTCCGCAGCCGAAGGTAACCTACGTCGCACTCGACGTCGCGATTTACCCGCATGACCCGCGCGTCGTCACAACCGGCACCTTCACGATCCAGAATCGCACCGGAAAACAGCTGTCGCGAATCGACGTGCGCTGGGATCGCGATCTCGAGATGAAATCCCTCGTCGTAGACGGCGCCGAGCCCGTCAAAGACTACGGAGGCTTCCACTATGTCATTTTCGGACTGAAGCAGCCGATGGCGCCCGGCGCAGTTTCGCACATCGCGTTCACAACAGTCCGCGAGCAAAAAGGATTCCGCAACGAGCACAACGAAACCCGCATCGTCGACAACGGAACGTTCTTGGACAA
>JBEKLK010000001.1:0-39835 GCA_050010235.1 Rhizomicrobium sp. | reverse complement strand
CATTTGTAAGCAGTTGCCGTATGCATTGGCTGCTTGGCAACGATTGATCTGGCCTCCGAACGGTTCCGCGCTTGCATACCCCCAAGCTTTGCACCGCGCGGTCGCAGTGACCTCCGCTGCCTGCATGTTAACTACCGGCTGCTGAAACAATCCGTATTCGTAAGATAGATCGACAGTCCCATCTGCGCGACTTCCACCAGTTGCCTGCATAACCTCTGGAGTTGCGCAGGACGTAAGAAACAGAGTCGCTGCCAAAGCTGCGCCGATTACTGCGCGTTTCATTGTTGCCCCCTTACTTCCAGAAATCCGGTGGTGGCTTATACCCCTCTCCGCTCATTTCACCCAAGCGTTGAATCAAGATTTGACGGGCAACCTCGTTCGGGGTCTTGCCCATAGTCCTGTTGTCGGCCAGCCATTGCAGGTAGCGGCTGGCGGTTTCGTTGACCGTGAACCGCACCTCGTCTTTATCTGCCACCAATACCCCGTCAAATTTTGACGAATTTTGACGTTGACTCTTGCCAAAGGGCAACCGCTAGGGGTAGATTCGACTCAGCAGGATTTAGTGCTTAAAAAAGAAAAGGCCCCCGTTAAGGGGCCCTGAGTTAGTGAAGAGAGACTAGGGTCGGAATCGAACCGATCTTCTCCCCGGGTGCAAACCGAGACGCATAACCAATCTGCCACCTAGTCACGGCCCCGCCGAAATCGGGGCCGTTTCCTTTTTCGCGCCAAATTGATTAACAGGCAAGAAGATTCTGTGTGCGTCTCCGCAATAGATACAATATGTGGGTGCAGGGACGCGCGTTTGAGTCTGTCAGGTTCAAATCCTGCGCCCATGCATTGATCATCAATATTCCCGGTCCCCGTCCTACCTCACCAGTTCCCAGACCAATTGCTGCCCTACCGACGTGATAATCGCCATTTTCCCGGATAGGTCGAGCGGTCGAATTCGAGAATGCCATCCTTCCTCCGACAGAAGGCCGAATGAAGCGCCGCAACTGCCAAGGTCAGTGAGCGGGCCTCCAGAGGCTTCCCGAAGCGTTGCAGGATGCAAGCGGCCAACTCCTGCGAACTCATCGCTTCGCCTGTCTCGCGCAAGATTTCGAGGGCTGTGCGGGTACATGCGCCCTTGGGGAGCCATCCGGTTGGCTTGCGTGTCGATTTGGCCGGGATCGTCCAAGGCTCGATGTTTTTGTCGAAGATTTTCAGGCAAGCGTCGATGCTCGCCAGATCGGTTTTGAGCGCGACAACGCGAAGGCTCGCGTCGACTAGCTCGCCTGCGATGCGAGCGCGTTTCTCTTTCAATGCGTGGAGTACATGGGACTCGGCCATCCCGAAAATGTAGGCAGAATCGTCGGCATACCCCCACTATAGCTCGCGGTGCGTCAGCGCCATAATTCCGGAAGTGAGCGGACGCCGTCGCACAAGTGGCGCGAACTTCAGACGTTAGCAAATCGTAAATTGACGATCGCCGATAATCCTCCCGGGGCCGCCTCGGAAGGCCGGTCCCCGCACTTGCGGCTGCTGCGATCGGCCGACATCGCGGCAAAGATGGAGGCCTCATGTTCAGGCAATTGTTCAATTTCGGCTTCCAGCGAACGGGGCTCCAGGCATTCGGTTGGTATTTGTTTTTCTTTTTGATCGTTTTGTTGTTCGGCGCCGCATTCGGGATCGGGGCTGAGTCTCTGGGATATGTTTCCGCCAACGATTTTATCGGGGAGATGCACATGGGAGAGCGTATCGCGCCGGTGATCCCGATGATGGTGGGCATTGTCCTTCTGTTGGAAAAGCCGTTTACGCCGACAAGCCTGATCTGGACGTTGGTCGCGTTTGTGCTCGCGTTTCTACTTGGTTGGTTTGGCGCAGGGATTCCTCTGGCCTACCTCACCACGCGGCCGTCGCGCGAGCCCGAAACCAAGCCATTCGTCGGCCTCAGACAGGATTCGTGGCGACAGCGCTGACACGCGCGCGAGCGCAGCGCCGTGTGACTTTACGGCCGTCTTGAAAGAATCCGCAGCTCTGCGTTCGCCGTGGCGAGCTCGAGGCCCGCGTCATCCATCAATCTCGCTTCGACATTCGCCGAGCGCGTATCGCGCGCGGTCACGCGCGACGTGGCGCGCAACGGACCGATGCTCGCGGGCTTGAGATACGAGACATCGAGCCGCGTCGTGACGGCGGTCATGTCCGGCGGGAGACTTAGCATCACGGCCATTCCCGTTGCCGAATCAAGCATGGCGGCAAGGAAGCCGCCCTGCACCGTTCCGTGGCGATTGGCGAATTCGGGTTTCGCGACAAACCGCAATGTCACTTCGCCGGTTTCCGCGTCGACGGACAGAACTTCGCGGCTGAGCAATCGCGCCGCCGGCGTGTCTTGAACCTGATGAGAACTGGGATCGGACATGTCGCGTCTTCATTGCGGCGGTTGCGTCCGACGGTCAAATCATTTCGCTTCGCTCGCAAACCAGATCTGGGGCATGCTTTTGACGCCGGCGTGTTTCATCACCTCTTTCAGATGCTGCGAGCCGGCAAAGCGTTTGGCTTTGGCAAGCGTCTCGAAATCGTGCCACACGGTCACGTCGGTGCGATCGCCGGCGGTTTGAAACACGGCGTCGCCCTTCACGCCCATGGTGCGGCGCTCGGCATCGAAGCCGTCATAGCCTTTGCGCCAGGTGCGATAGTCTTTGACCTTGTGACGGATGAACATGCGGATCATTGAAAACCCTTCCGCTCGAATGGAGGCGGCCAAAATCGGCCGCCTGAACTTTTTACTACGGCGCCCGGACCTCGGCCAGTTTGGGTTTTCCCTCTTTGATCGTCCGTATACTGATGAAATAAGATTCGGGCGGCGCGGCGAATGTTTCACGTGAAACACCCGCGCCCTCCCCTTGCCCCCAATCGCCTCTGCCCGTAAGCAGCGCACATGACGGGCTACGATGTCATCGTGATCGGCGGCGGGCATGCCGGCTGCGAAGCCGCGGCCGCGGCGGCACGCTTTGGCGCGCGCACCCTCCTCCTCACCCACAAGCGCGAAACCATCGGCGAGATGTCCTGCAACCCGGCCATCGGCGGGCTGGGCAAGGGCCATCTGGTGCGGGAGATCGATGCGCTGGACGGGCTGATGGGCCGGGTGGCCGATGCGGCCGGAATCCAGTTCCGGATGCTCAACCGCCGCAAAGGGCCCGCCGTGCGCGGCCCCCGGGCCCAGGCCGACCGCAAGCTTTACCGCCGCGCGATGCAAGCTGCGCTGGCGGCTACGCCAAACCTCGAGATCCTGGAAGCCGCGGCCGAGGATCTGCGGCTGGCGGACGGCAAGGTTTCCGGCGTGGTGCTGGGCGACGGACGCGAGATTTCCTGCCGTTCCGTGGTGTTGACCACGGGTACCTTCCTGCGCGGGCTGATCCACATTGGGGAAACGAAGATTCCGGCGGGTCGCGTTGGGGAGGCTCCCGCACTTGGATTGTCGAAGACGCTCTACGGGCTGGGATTCGCCATGGGGCGCCTCAAGACCGGCACCCCGCCCCGGCTCGACGGCTCGACGATCGACTGGCCCTCGCTCCAGGTGCAGCCCGGCGACGAGCCGCCCGTGCCGTTCTCGTTCCTCACGGTCAAGATCACGACGCCCCAGATCGTCTGCCATCTGACCCGGACGACCCCGGAAACCCACGCGATCATCCGCGCCAATCTGCACCTCGCACCCATGTATTCCGGGCAGATCGAGAGTACGGGCCCCCGCTATTGCCCTGCGATTGAAGATAAGGTCGTGCGCTTCGCAGCCCGCGAAACCCACCAGATTTTCCTCGAGCCCGAAGGGCTGGACGACGACACGATCTATCCCAACGGCATTTCGACCTCGCTGCCGGAGGAGGTCCAGCGCGAGCTGCTCAAGACCATTCCGGGGCTGGAAAATGCTGCAATGCGCCGGCCCGGCTACGCCATTGAATACGATTATGTGGACCCCCGCGAGCTCCTGGGGTCGCTGGAAACCAAGCGAATCCCAGGCCTCTACCTCGCCGGCCAGATCAACGGCACGACCGGTTACGAGGAAGCGGCGGCGCAGGGGCTGATGGCCGGGCTGAATGCGGCCCGTGCTGCCGGAGGTCGCGATGCGATCATCCTTGATCGCGCGGCCGCCTATATCGGGGTGCTGATCGATGATCTGGTGACGAAGGGCGTGACCGAGCCCTACCGCATGTTCACGTCGCGGGCCGAATATCGGCTGACGCTGCGGGCCGACAATGCCGATCTGCGGCTGACGCCGCTGGGCGAGCGGGCCGGGCTGGTCGGTGCCGCGCGCAATAGCGCCTTTGCCCAAAAGCTCGCCCGGCTGGAAACGGCGCGCGCTCGGATGCGGGAGCTCAATCTCACGCCGACCGAAGCGCAGCGACAGGGGATCGCGATCCGCCTGGACGGCGTGCGCCGCAACGCCAATGATTTGTTGAGTTTGCCGGGGGTCGACTTCGCCAAGCTGATATCGCTGTGGCCCCAGCTGGCGGCCTTTGCACCGGACGTCGTCGAGCAGCTTGAAATCGACGCCCAATATGCCGGTTATCTCGATCGCCAGGATGCCGATATCGTGGCGTTCCGGCGGGACGAGGGCCTCAGCCTGCCCGGCGATCTGGACTACCGCGCGGTCCATGGGCTTTCGACCGAAGCCGCCCAAAAGCTCGGTAATATCCGCCCCGGAACCCTGGGCCAGGCAGCGCGGATCGACGGGGTCACGCCGGCAGCCCTCACCCTGGTTCTGGCCCATGTCCGTTCCCGGGCGTCCCGACGTGCCGCCTCTTGAGGAATTCGGACCGGCCGAGTTCCAGGCCGCCAGCAATGTTTCACGTGAAACATTGGGCCGCCTGAAGCTGTTTGCAGGCCTGCTCGAGGATTGGAACGCCCGGCTGAATCTGGTTTCGGCGAACTCGCTCCCGGACATCTGGCGCCGCCATATTTGGGACTCCGCCCAACTCGCCGACCTGATACCGCCGGGGGCTACAAGCTTGGTCGATCTCGGCACCGGTGCGGGGTTTCCCGGGCTGATCCTGGCGCTAGTGCTGCGGGAACGCGCGGCGTTCCGAACCGTCCTCTACGAGGCAACCACCAAGAAATGCAGCTTTTTGGCCGAGGCGGCCTCCCGCACCGGCGCGCCGGTCGAAATCCGCAACGGCCGGATCGAAAAGGCGGGCCGCGAAGCCTTCGATGTGCTGACCGCGCGGGCCTGCGCGCCACTGGAAAAACTGCTGGGCTATGCACAGGCTTTTCAGGGCCCCCAGACGATAAACCTGTTCCTCAAGGGACAATCTGTTGCGGTCGAATTGACCGAAGCACGTAAATCTTGGAATATGAAGGCTATACGGCACCCTAGCCGATCCGACCCGTCCGGCGTGATCCTAGAGGTCCGGGAGCTTCGCCATGTCGCTCGAACCCGCCGCTAGATCGAAGCCCCGCATCCTGGTTGTCGCCAATCAGAAAGGCGGGGTCGGGAAAACGACGACCGCGATCAATCTGGGCACCGCCCTGGCTGCGGTTGGCGCGCCGACCCTGGTTGTCGATCTGGACCCGCAGGGCAATGCCTCGACCGGCCTTGGGATCACAAGGCCGCAGCGGAATGTCACCACCTACGACGTATTGATGGGCGAGGCCGGCATCGCCGAGGCCGTGATGCCGACCAAAATCCCCGGCCTTTCGCTGGTGCCGTCGACCGTCGATCTGTCCGGCGCGGAGCTCGAGCTGATCGACGTTCCCCGGCGCAATTTTCTCCTGAAGGATGCGTTGGCGGAGTTCGCCAAAAAGGAGCCGGGCAGATTCTCCTATGTGCTGATCGATTGCCCGCCATCGCTGACCTTGCTCACGGTCAATGCGATGGCCGCGGCCGATGCCGTGGTCGTTCCGTTGCAGTGCGAGTTCTTCGCGCTGGAAGGCTTGAGCCAATTGCTTAAGACCATCGACCTCGTGCGCGCGAGCCTCAATCCGACCCTGGAGATTCAGGGGATCGTGCTGACCATGTTCGACAAGCGCAACCGGCTGTCGGACCAGGTGGCGGCCGATGTGCGCGCCAATATGGGCGACAAGGTCTACAAGACCGTCATCCCCCGCAACGTGCGCATTTCCGAAGCGCCGAGCCACGGATTGCCGGCGCTGGTCTATGATCTGCGCTGTCCGGGAAGTCAGGCCTACATCAAGCTGGCCGGTGAACTGATTCAGCGCGAACGTTTGCGGGCAGCCGCGTGACCGCTGAAACGCGCAAGCCTGACGACACGCGTCATCGTGGGTTGGGTCGAGGGCTCTCGGCCCTGATCGGCGACGAAGCGGCGCCCGGCAAGCACGAGGGCAGCAGCCGCAACGCGCGCCAGGTGCCGGTCGCGTTCCTGCGGCCAAACCGCTTCCAGCCGCGCAAGACTTTCGTGCCCGAAGAATTGCACGACCTCGCAAATTCGATCCGCGAGAAAGGTGTGCTGCAGCCGATCCTGGTGCGGCCGGTCGCCGGCGATGTGAATGCGTTTGAGATCGTTGCCGGGGAACGGCGCTGGCGCGCGGCGCAGCTGGCCAAGCTTCACGACGTGCCCGTCGTCATCCGCGAAATGAACGATGGCGAAGCGCTCGAGCTTGCGATCATAGAAAATGTGCAGCGCTCCGATCTCAACGCGATCGAGGAGGCGGCCGCCTATCAGGAATTGATCGAGCGGTTCGCTTACACGCAGGACAAGCTTTCGCAGGAAGTCGGCAAGAGCCGCAGCCACGTGGCGAACACGCTGCGGCTTCTCAAACTGCCGGAGACTGTGCGGACGATGATCCGCGACGGCCGGCTCACGGCCGGACATGCGCGGACCCTGATCGGACTCGCAGACCCCGAGGCGAGGGCGCGCGAAATCATCGAAGGCGCGCTGAATGTGCGGGAGGCCGAACACCGTTCAGTGTCTAAATCTGGTGCTGCCCACAAGCCGGCGCGAAAAGACGCCGACACCAAGGCGCTGGAAGATAGTCTTTCCAATGTGTTGGGATTGAAAGTTCAGATTTTACACAAAGGCACCAAAGGCGGGGAATTGCGCGTTAGTTATAAGACGCTTGAACAGCTCGACGATGTGGTCAGGCGGCTTAACAAAAGCTAGCAAGCTGCTTGGTTTACACGCGATTCAGCAAACCACCGAAACTATTATCGCGCCTTCGCGCGCCGCAGTGCCGCCGCCGCATCGATCCGTCCATCGTAAAGAGCGCGACCGATTACGACCCCCAAGATGTTGCGGCTGGGCGCAGCCATCAGGTCGTCGATATCGGTCATCCCCGAAACACCTCCTGACGCGATAATCGGAATTCGAACGGCGTTCGCGAGCGCGGCCGTCGCCGCAACATTCACCCCGCCCAGCATTCCGTCGCGCGCGATGTCGGTGAAGACGATCGCCGCCACGCCGGCATCTTCAAAACGGCGCGCGAGTTCGACCACTTCGATCTGCGAAGCTTCCGCCCAGCCTTGCACGGCGACCTTGCCGTTCTTGGCATCGATCCCGACCGCGATCTTTCCGGGATGCGCGCGCGCGGCATCCTTCACCAATTGCGGATCGCGCAGCGCGGCCGTACCCAGAATGATGCGTGTGATGCCGGCGGCGAGCCAGGCATCGATCGCTTTGTGATCGCGAATTCCGCCGCCCAATTGAATGGGAAGTTTGATCGCTTTGCGGATCGCGGCGATGGCGTCGCCGTTCATCGCGCGTCCTTCGAATGCGCCGTTGAGATCGACGCAATGCAGCCACGAAAAGCCCGCGCTTTCGAAGGCGCGCGCCTGCGCGGCGGGATCGTCGTTGAAGATCGTCGCCGATTCCATTTCGCCGCGCTTGAGCCGCACGCAGCGGCCGTCCTTGAGATCGATTGCGGGGAAAAGAATCACGGCCGCCAGCCGAGGAAATTCGCCAGCAGTCTCAAACCGACGGCCTGGCTCTTTTCCGGATGGAATTGCGTGCCCACGATATTGTCGCGCGCGATGGCAGCCGTCACCGCACCGCCATACTCCGTCGTTGCGAGCAGATGCGCGGGATCGGCCGGACGCAGCTCGAACGAATGAACGAAATAGGCGTGCGCGCCATCGTCGATCCCCGCGAGAACGGGATGCGCGCGCAGGATCTTCAATTCATTCCAGCCCATATGCGGAATCTTGAGCGAAGAATCCCTCGGTGCGAGCCGCACAACTTCGCCCGCGATCCAGTTCAAACCCGGGTGATCGCCGAACTCGCGACCGACGCTTGCCAGCAATTGCATGCCCACGCAGATGCCGAGAAAGGGTTTGCCGCGATCGATCACCGCGTCTTTCAACGCGGCCGTCATGCCCGGAACGGCCGACAGGCCGCGCATGCAATCCGCAAACGCTCCCACCCCGGGCAATACGATCCGCTCGGCCGCGGCAACCACGCCGGGATCGGCCGTCACGACAATCTCATGCCCGGAACCGCGCTCCGCCGCCGCGCGCGCCAGCGCCTTCTCGGCAGAACGCAAATTCCCCGAGCCGTAGTCGATGAGGGCGACGATTCCCGTCATGAGGCGACATCCGATCGCGCGACCGTCTCGTGCTTCTTCCAGAAAAACAGCAGATAGAAGACGCCGAGCCACAAAATATAGAACGCACCGTTGAATGCAAAAGCGGCGACATAGCCCAGCCAGCTGTCGTTGACTTCGAGATAATGCTTCGAAATCTCCGACAGAGATCGGGCCGGAAGCGCCTTCAACGCCGCGAACACCGTCACTTTGATATTGGCCTCGACCAGCATCTGGCTGAGATAAAGGAACGCGCCGAACGTATAGGCCACAAAGGCGAAGATCCTGATGGCAAGCCGCGCCTGGTGCAGGAAATAATAGATCGCCACGACCATGGCGAAATTGATCGCGATCACTTCGCCGAACATCGACACTTCATTGGAAGTGGTCGACCGCGCCAGATTGAGAAGCTCGAGCTCGGTCATGGGCTCCTCAATCCGCATCCATCTTCAGTGCCGCGATGAACGCTTCCTGCGGGATGTCGACCTTGCCGAACTGGCGCATCTTCTTCTTGCCCTCTTTCTGCTTGTCGAGGAGCTTGCGCTTGCGGCTGATGTCGCCGCCATAGCATTTGGCCGTCACGTCCTTGCGCAGCGCCTTGATCGTCTCGCGCGCGATGACCTTGCCGCCGATGGCGGCCTGCACGGGAATCTGGAACAAATGGCGCGGAATCAGGTCCTTCAGTTTCTCGCACATGCCGCGGCCGCGCGCCTCGGCCCGTCCGCGATTGACGATCATCGACAGCGCATCGACGGGCTCGCCATTGACGAGGATCGACATCTTCACCAGATCGCCCTCTTCGTAATTCTCGATGTGATAGTCGAAGCTCGCATAGCCGCGGCTCACCGATTTGAGCCGGTCGTAGAAATCGAACACCACTTCGTTGAGCGGCAACAGATAGATGATCATCGCGCGCGTGCCGGCATAGGTGAGCTCGACCTGCTGCCCGCGCCGGTCTTCGCACAGCTTCAGCACCGCGCCCAGATGCTCGTCGGGCACGAAGATCGTCGCCTTGATCCACGGCTCTTCGATGAAGGAAATGCGCACGGGATCGGGCATGTCGGCCGGATTGTGCAATTCCTTCACGCTGCCGTCGGTCAAATGGAGGCGATAGATGACGCTGGGCGCGGTCGCGATCAGATCGAGATTGAACTCGCGCTCCAGGCGCTCGCGCACGATCTCCAGATGCAAGAGACCCAGAAAGCCGCAACGGAAGCCGAAGCCGAGCGCGGCGGACGTCTCCGTCTCATAAGTGAAGCTCGCATCGTTCAGATGCAGCTTGCCGAGCGCGTCGCGCAGATCTTCGAACAAGGCGGCGTCGACGGGAAAGAGTCCGCAGAACACGACCTGCTGCGCGGGTTTGAATCCCGGAAGCGGAGTCTCCGCGCCGCGGCGCTCGTCGGTGATGGTATCGCCCACTTGCGTGTCGGCGACCTGTTTGATGGCGGCGGTGATGAATCCGATTTCGCCCGGGCCGAGGCGATCGGCGACGGTCTGCTTCGGCGTGAACACACCCACGCGCTCCACCTGATAGACGGCATTGGCCGCCATCATGCGGATGGACTTGCCGCGCTTCAGCTCGCCGTCAACCACGCGCACCAGCACGACGACCCCCAGATAGGAATCGTACCAGCTGTCCACCAGCAGGGCCTTGAGCGGCGCATCGGCATCTCCCTTGGGAGGAGGCAGGCGATGGACGACCGCTTCAAGCACGTCGCCGATATTGAGGCCCGTCTTGGCGGAGATCGCGATGGCGTGGCTGGCGTCCAGCCCGATCACATCCTCGATCTGCTGGCGGATGCGCTCGGGTTCGGCCGCCGGCAGATCGATTTTGTTCAAAACCGGTACGATCTCGAGATTGGCGTCGATCGCCTGATAAACGTTGGCGAGCGTCTGCGCCTCCACGCCCTGGCTCGCATCGACCACCAGCAACGCGCCTTCGCAGGCCGCCAGGCAGCGCGACACTTCATAGGCGAAGTCCACATGCCCGGGCGTGTCCATCAGATTGAGCGTGTAGGTCTTGCCGTCCTTGGCCTTGTATTCGAGGCGGACGGTCTGGGCCTTGATGGTGATGCCCCGCTCGCGCTCGATGTCCATGGAATCGAGCACCTGCTCCTTCATCTCGCGCGCCGTCAGCCCGCCGCAATACTGGATCAGCCGGTCGGCCAGGGTCGATTTCCCGTGGTCGATATGGGCGATGATGGAAAAATTGCGGAGCAGGGCGAGGTCGGTCATGGCGGCGGTTCATAACGGCGGGATTCCGCCACGTCCAGCCGCGAATACCCCCGGCCGCGATTTGGCCCAAAAGGGCAGGCTATCCCTCGACGTTCCGAGAAGCGGGCGGGAGGTGCGCCGGGCGGTTCTTCGGCTATCGGCTCATTTCAGGCGACGAAGCGCGAATGCGAGCGGAATGAATGCGGCGAGTTCCGCGGCCATCGATACCGCCACGAGACCCGGAATCGAAACATCGTAGAGCGCGCCCAGAAGCGCGCTGCCCGCGAACCAGGCGATGCCGTAGATGGCGGTGAAGATGCCATAGGCGCGGGCGCGCGCATGCTCCGGCACCATGCGCGCGACGGCAGCATTCATGATCGCATCATGCACGCCGAGCGCGATCCCCCAGGCGAGTACGCCCGTGAGCGCCAGTGCGAACCCGCCGAAGAACACGAGCGGCGCGGCAGCGGCGCCAATCAGCAATCCCGGAATCAAGACGCCGAGACCACGACTGTCGAACCAGCGGCCGAACACCAGCGATCCCAGTCCGGACGCGGCCATGGCGGCCGCATAAAACACCGGCACGATGGCCGGCGACACGACGTGGGCCTTCGCAAAATGAAATGCGATCAGCGGATAGTCCGCGAAACCGAACGCGACGAACGCGGCGGCAACGGCATAGAACCAGAACGCGGACGACAGCGCAGAACCAGGCGCCGCATTCTTGTCCGGCAGTGCTACGTTTCCCGCGAACGGAAAGCGCCATCGCACGGTGACGACACTGACCATGGTCAGCGTGGCCGGCACACCGAGCCACAGAAACGCCGTGCGGTAGTCGTGGTGGAGTGCAAGCACGAGTGCGGCGATCAACGGGCCTGCCATCGCGCCCGTCTGGTCCATCGCCTCGTGAAGCCCGAAGGCCCAACCCTGGCCGATCTGTTCGCCGGCGCGCGACATCATGGTGTTGGCGGCCGGATTGCGCACGGCTTTGCCGGTGCGTTCGAGGATGATGAACAGCGCCGCGGCCCACCAGTTGCCGGCAAGCGCCAGCGCCGGCACGGCCGCCATCTGGATCGCATAGCCTGCCAGCGCAATGGGCCAATAGAGCCGCGTGCGTTCCACAAGCCGTCCGGACCCCAGACGCAACAGATAGCCGAACAATTCTCCCGTGCCCGCAATCGCGCCGACGGCCGCGCCGCTGGCGCCGAGGCTCGCGAGGAACGGCCCGCTGATGCCGCGCATGCCTTCATAGGCCATGTCGGCGAACAGACTCACCACGCCGAAGGCGATGATGAAGGCGAGGCCGGATTTCTTGTCGAACGCAGCGGCTTGCATGCGCCGCAATCTAGCGAAGTGCGCGCATCCCGCCAGCGGAAATTACATGCAGCGCAATTCTTGTGTTCGTGACGGGGGCTGAGGGTCCATGTTGCCGCGCGCGAAATCGTCTTGCCATGTCTCGAAAGAGGCGGGGTCGCCGCTGCGGCGGTGGAAATAGAGCCGTTGCGCAAGCGCCCGCAGAGGCGCGGTCATCAGCATGGCGTCGATCAGCGCGTTGGGCGGCACCAGATCGAGCACGCGGCGAAGGACGCGTTTGAGCCGATAGCGCGGAATCTCGCGTGCGAATGCTGCAAGCGGATGACTGCCGCGATCGTAAAGGTATTCGCCAACGAGTTGCGCGGCGCGTCGACCGAAATGAAGAGCGGTGTGGATTCCGCCGCCGGTCACGGGCGACACAAGTCCGGCGGCGTCGCCGATCAGCATCACGCGTCCGCGCCCCGGAGGCTCGACGGGACCGCCAGTCGGAATCAGGCCGCTGCGCCGCTCGACGACGCGAAGCGCGTCGCCACCCGAAATCTTTGCAACGCGAGAAAGGAGCTCGGAGAGTTGCGGCTTGCGGCCCCGCACAGACGCGACGCCAATCTGCGTCACGCCCTGGCCCGGAACCGCCCAGCCGATATATCCCGCGGCGATCCTGCTGTCGGCAAAGCAATGCAGAAAGCGCGAATCGAGGCCGCCAAGCGGTTCGCATTCCACTTCGACGCCTGCAAGAAAGCGCCGGTTGCGGCCGAGACCGAAGAATTGTGCGACCTGCGAGCGGGCGCCGTCGGCTCCGATCAGGAATTGCGTGTGCAATCCCAGCGTGGGCAGCGTGAGCCCGGAGCGATCTTCCCGCGCGCCGCCGAATCTTTCTCCATAGATCAGCTTCGCGCCGGCCCGTTCCGCTTCCGCGGCCATCCAGCGCAAAAGCGCCGCTGTGTCCGTCGCCTGGAAATAGTAGCCCGGGGCATGAAGATCGAGCGTCCGCCCATCCGGTGCATAGAGCTTCACACCGCGCACCTTGCGCATGAGATCGGCAGGCAGGTCGCAATCCTCGGTCGCTTCCTTGACAAGGATGCCGGTGGTGCGGACGCGCGCGCCGGGGTCCGATTTCCCATCGAGAACGGCGACCTTCAACCCGCGCAGGGCCGCTGTGCGTGCGCAGGCAAGGCCCGCAAAACTTCCGCCAACGATGACGAGATCGAATTTTGCGGGCATGGCATGTCCCCGGGTCGCGGCCCCAAAAGTCGCGCGACCTCGTGGCGGGATTGCGGCGAACCGTTGCTGGTTCGCCGGATTATGCTCTACGTCCGCAACGCGCCGCCGGTTGCCTTGGTCACCGCCGCCACGATCTTCTGCGCCACGGCGTCGATCTCGACATCCGTCAAGGTGCGATCCTTCGGTTGCAGTCGAACCGCAATCGCCAGCGATTTCTTGCCTTCGGGCACGCCCTTGCCTTCATAGACGTCGAAGATATCCACCCGCTCGATCAGTGCGCGATCCACATTGCGTGTGGCGCGCACGACCTCTTCGGCCACGATCTTCGCGTCCAGCACGAAGGCGAAGTCGCGCTCGACCGCCGGATAGGGCGAGGGTGCAAACGGACCGCGCGCTTTGCTCTTGGCCTTGGGCTCGGGGATCGCATCGAGGAACACTTCGAACATGGCGACGGGACCCTTGAGGTCGAACGCGGCCAGGATCTTCGGATGCAATTCGCCGAAGATGCCGAGCACCTTCGTGCCCAGCGCCAGCGTTCCGGCACGGCCGGGGTGATACCAGGCGGGTGCACCGGTTTTGATCGGCGCCGTCATCGCGCCGCCCATCGCGGTCTCGATGGCGGCCAGCATGTCCGCCTTGGCGTCGAACGCGTCGGCGGGATGGGTGGATTTCGTCCAGGTTCGCGTGCCCGCACCGATGCGGATTCCGGCGGCAACGGTCGTCTGCGCGCCGGGCATGCCGCTTTCGAATTGCGCACCCACTTCGAACAGCAACTGGTCGGCGATACCGCGGGCTGCATTGCGCTGCGCGGCCGCCAGCAGGGACGGCAGCACGCTCGGTCGCAACGCATCCGTGTCGGCGGAAATGGGATTCTCCACCTGACGCGCGTCGTCGCCGCCGCCGAACAGCGTGGCGTGCGCGCGTGCGATGAAGGAATTGGAGATGGTTTCGTGGAAGCCGCGCGCCGCGAGCGCACGCCGCGTCAGCCTTAGCCGTTTCTGCGGCGCGGTGAGCGCGGGTTGCGCAACCGCATGCAGCCGCGACATCGGCTGGGACGGAACGCGATCGAGCCCGTAAATGCGCACGACCTCCTCGACGAGATCGGCTTTGCCTTCGATGTCGCCGCGCCATGACGGCGGCATGACCTGCATCGTCTCGCCGCCTTCCACGACAAAACCGAGACTCTTCAAAATGCGGACGATTTCGTCCTTCCGGATTTCGAGACCGGCCAACCGCGCGACCGCGGCTGCGGAAAACGCGATCTGGCGCCGCCATGCCGGTACGGCCCCTGCGACGACGATTTCGGACGGCTCGCCGCCGCAGAATTCCAGAATCCATTTGGTGGCGAGCTCAAGTCCGGGCACCACGAATTCCGGATCGACGCCGCGTTCGAAGCGATAACGCGCGTCGGACATGATGCCGAGCTTGCGGCCCGTCGCGGCCGTGCGCACCGAATCGAAATAGGCGGATTCCACGAACACGTCGGTGGTGTCGAGGGTACACCCCGTGTCCTCGCCGCCCATCACGCCGGCGATGCCGCGCGCTGCCGCATTGTCGGCAATCACGCACATCTTGGAGTCGAGTGCATAGGTTTTGCCGTCGAGCGCGAGAACCGTTTCGCCGTCTTTCGCAAGACGCGCCTGCAGGTCGCCCGACAGTTTTGCGGCGTCGAACACATGCAAGGGCCGGCCGCGGTCATAGGACATGAGGTTCGTCACATCGACCAGCGCGGAGATCGGACGCAGTCCGACCGCGCGCAGGCGCCGCTGAACCCAATCGGGGCTGGGACGGTTCTTCACATTGCGGATCAGTCGGCCCGCGAATAACGGACACGCGCTCTCCACGCCGGACGGGAAATTCAGATGAACCTGTATGGGGCTCGGGAATTTTCCCGGAACGGCCATCACGCCACCGCTCTTCAAGCGGCCGAGCCCGGCCGCGGCGAGATCGCGTGCGATGCCGTAAACGCTGGTGCAATCGCCGCGATTGGGCGTGATCGCCACATCGATGACGGGATCGTCGAGGCCCAGCGCACCGGCTGCGGGCGCACCGACAATTGCATCCTGCGCGAGCTCGATGATGCCCTGATGTTCGTCGGACAACAGCAATTCGCGCTCGGAACACAGCATGCCGCGCGATTCGACGCCGCGGATGCTGGAAATCTTGAGCACCTCGCCGGAGACGGGAATGACGGTGCCCGGCTTTGCGAACACGCCTTTCATGCCCGTATGCGCATTGGGCGCGCCGCAGACGACCTGTACGATGTCTTCGCCGGTATCGACCATGCAGAGCTTGAGCTTGTCCGCATTGGGATGTTTTTCCGCCGACACGACATGGGCGACGACGAATTCGCGGAGGCCCGCACCCTTGTCTTCGATCGCTTCGACTTCCAGGCCGATGCGCGTCATCGTCTCGGCGACGGTGCGCGCATCGGCGTCCGTGTCGAGATGTTCCTTGAGCCAGGAGAGCGTGAACTTCATCGGCTGAGCCCTCCGTCGAGCGTGGGCAGGTCGAGGGCCGCGAAGCCGAAATGGCGAAGCCAGCGAATGTCGGAGTCGAAGAACGGCCGCAGATCGGGCGCGCCGTATTTGAGCATCGCCATGCGGTCGAGGCCGAAGCCGAATGCGAAGCCCTGATAGCGCTCGGAATCGATGCCGCACATTTCCAGTACGCGCGGATGCACCATGCCGGAGCCGCCGAGCTCCAGCCAATCGTTGCCCGTGCCGAATTTGATCTGCCCACCCGAACGGTCGCAGCGCATGTCCCATTCCACGCTGGGCTCGGTGAACGGGAAGAATGACGGCCGCGCGCGCAGTTCGATCTTCGGCACTTCGAAGAACGCCGAGCAGAACTGCTCCACCACCCATTTGAGATGGCCGAGATTGGTATCCTCATCGATCACCAGCGCTTCGAGCTGATGGAACATGGGCGTGTGCGTCGCGTCGGAATCGCAGCGATAGGTGCGTCCCGGCGCGATGATGCGGATGGGCGGCTTCTGCGCCAGCATGGTGCGCACCTGCACGGGGCTCGTATGCGTCCGCAGCACATGGCGCGAGCCGTCGGCCTGGCGCGCGATATAAAACGTGTCGTGCATCTGCCGCGCCGGATGATCGGGCGGAATGTTGAGCTTGGTGAAATTGTAGTCGTCATATTCGACGTCGGGACCTTCGGCGGTCGTGAAGCCCAGATCGGCGAAGATGGCAGTGATTTCGTCCAGCACCTGTGACACGGGATGGATGGTCCCTTGCGGCTCCGGTCGCGCGGGCAAGGTCACGTCGACGCGCTCATGGGCGAGTCGCGCATTCAACGCAGCGTCGCCGAGCGCGGCTTTGCGCGCGGCGATCGCATCCGTCACGCGGTCGCGCAAACCATTGAAGAGGGGACCCTTTTCGCGCCGCTCGTCGGCGCTCATGGTGCCCAGCGTCTTCAACAATTCGCTGACGGAACCTTTTTTTCCGAGAGCCGACACGCGCACGGCGTCCAGCGCGGCCTCGTCGGCCGCAGCCGACACCGCGTCCAGAATCCGGCGCTCAAGACTTTCAATTTCGCTCATGGCTGACCCCAATCGACGGCACGGCTTGAATCACGGTCTGGCAGGAGTGCCAAGACCGGCCGGCTCGGATGGGACGAAGAATTACGCCTTTGCCTGTTCCACCAGAGCCTTGAAGGCCTCGGGCTCGTGCACGGCGAGGTCGGACAGGACCTTGCGATCCAACTCGATGCCGGCACGGGCGAGGCCGCTGATAAATCGGCTATAGGTCACGCCATAGAGCCGGCAGGCGGCGTTGATGCGCTGGATCCAGAGCGCGCGGAAGTTCCGCTTTTTCTCCTTGCGCCCGATATAGGAGTGCTGGAGCGAGCGGTCGACCGCGGCATTGGCCGAGGTGATGGTGTTCTTGCGGCGGCCGCGGAAGCCCTTGGCCTGGGCGAAAACGCGTTTGCGGCGCGCATGGGACGGGACGGAACGGGGGGCACGGGACATATGGGTCTCTCCTCAGCCGTACGGCATCCAGCGCTTGACGCGCTGGGTTTCAGCCGAGGACAGGACGGATGTGCCGCGCAAGGTGCGGATCTGCTCGTTCGAGCGCTTGATCATGCCATGCCGTTTGCCGATCTGGCCGCACTTGATCTTGCCGTTCGCGGTGAATTTGAAGCGCTTTTTGGCGCTCGATTTGGTCTTCATCTTGGGCATTTTGCGTCTCCTCTGGGCCCGGTGGTTCAAAGGATTGGGCCGGTCGCTTTCGGGGTCGCCACGGCATGCCCTTTCGCCGGGCGGCCCGAAGAGGGGGCGTCTTATACGGGAAGGCCCCTCCAAGGCAAGGGTAGGGGTCAAAAGGGCGGCGGGTCAGCTTGAAAGACGGACAAGCGTCCATCCACCCGCCCCTTGAGGCCCGGCTACGCCAAGGCTTCGCCGGACTATGCGGCTCGTCCGCCGAAGCTTTAGCGAAGGCGGATGAGGGCGGGTCGAAGGTGGATTCGCGCGATAGTGCGAAGACAGCTTCGGGGCGGGGTGATGTTGATGAAGCACCCCGCCCCGAAATTCTCTTTTCGCTGTCGCTCAAAGATAATTTCGACCCGCCCTCAGGGGGCGGGTGAAGTCGTCAGATTATAAACCAGCCCGAAGGGGTCGCGGACATAGCAGCGCGGGACATTCGGTTCGTCCTTGACGATCGTGCAGCCGTTCCGCACGAGACGCTTCTTGGCGTCTTCGACATTGTCGACCGTGACTTCGAACACCGGACCTGTCGACGGACCGCGCTCGATGAACATGTTGATGTGGGGACCATGCAGGCTGATCATATTCGGCGTCTCGCCGGTGATCGAAAATCCCAATTGCTCGACATAGAAAAGCGCCGCCTTCTTGGGGTCCGGCGATTCGAAAATAATGTCCGTGCCGAAACTGTTCGCCATGCCCGGCTCCTTTTCGTTGCTCGCGGCTCACACTATCTCAGCGGCATCGCCGGGTCACCGTGCTTGCCGCTGAAGCGCCCCGGCAGTAATTTCGCAGCCGGTTGAATCTGAAGGGTTTTCCATGTTTGCGGAATTCAAGAAATTCGCGATGCGCGGCAGCGTGATCGATCTCGCGGTCGGTGTCGTGATCGGCGCGGCGTTCACGGCCATCGTCAACTCGCTCGTCAAGGACGTGATCATGCCGCCGATCGGGCTTCTGCTCGGCGGCATCGACTTCTCCAATCTCTTCATTGTGCTCAAGGGCACCCACGCGGTCGAAACGCTGAAGGCTGCCCAGGACGCCGGCGCGGTGACGATCAATTACGGCCAGTTTTTCAACGCCATCGTCAATTTCCTGGTGGTCGCGTTCGTCCTGTTCCTGATGTTGCGGCAGCTGAACAAGCTGATGACATCGAAGGAGCCGCCGCCGCCACCGCTGCCGCCGCCGGAAGAGCTCGCGGTGTTGCGCGAGATTCGCGATTTGCTGAAGGAACGCAGATGAAAACGATTGCCGCGATCGGCTTCGCCGCGTTCGTCGGGTTTGCATCGGGCTGTGCCGATGCGGCGCCCCCCGACACGCAGGCCATGTTCCAGACGGCGACCGGTTTTTATGGCGTCTATCTGACGTTGCATCCTTCCGACGGCATTCCGGATGCCGCGCTGCGCGCGCGCTTCGAGCCGTTCATTTCGCCCGCGCTCGACAAGCTCCTGGCCGATGGCGACACGGCGGAGGAACGTTACGTCAAAGCGACCAAGAACCAGGCCCCGCCGCTCGTGGAAGGCGACCTGTTCTCGCCCAATTTCGAGGGCATAACCTCGCTCAAAATCGGAACCTGCGCGGCGGATGCGAAAGGCGGCCATTGTCCCGTCGCAATGGTGTATGACGATGGCAAGGATAAGCCCGTGAAATGGACCGATACGATCGTGCTGGTGAACACAGCGGCCGGCTGGCGGGTCGACGATGTCGCCTATGGCACGGTCGGCGATTTCGGCAACAGGGGCAGTCTGACCGGCACATTGCATGAGGCGATCAGGGACGGGAATTCCATTCCAAACTAGTTCGCCGCAAACGCTTTCAGATCGAAGGAATTCATGCCGGCAAACATCGTCGACCAGATTCGCAACATCGCAATCGTCGCCGTGCCCATCATCATCGCGATCACGTTTCACGAAGCCGCGCACGGCTATGTCGCGAGGGCCTTCGGCGACGACACCGCGGAACGGGCCGGCCGCATCACGCTCAATCCGTTGCGTCACATCGATCCGTTCGGGACGATCCTGCTGCCCGCCATGCTCTACCTGCTCAATCCCGGCTTCATGTTCGGCTACGCCAAGCCCGTGCCGGTCAATTTTGCAGGTCTGCGCCATCCCAAGCAGGACATGGTGTGGGTCGCGGCCGCGGGTCCGGGAATGAACCTGCTGCTTTGCGCGCTATCCGTGCTGCTGATTTATGTCTTCGAGCTGGCGCATTTCTTCCCCGGCCCCTTTGCATTTCAGATGCTGTGGGCGTCCGTGCAGGTCAATCTGGTGCTGGCGATCTTCAACATGATTCCGCTTCCGCCGCTCGATGGCGGCCGGGTCGCGGTGGGACTTCTGCCGATGCCGCTGGCAAAGCCCCTGGCGCAACTGGGCCGCTTCGGACTTCTGCCGATATTGCTGATCTTCATGGTCTTGCCCATGGCGGGAATCGACGTGTTCGGATGGCTGGTCGCGGGGCCGCTGCATTTCGTGGAGCGGCCCATTCTGAATCTGCTGGGCATTCGCACGACCTGAACAAAGGACATCAGCCCGCGACGAGATCCTGGAATTCGGGATGCTTCCTGATATAGGCCGCGATGAACGGGCATTCCGGAATGATCTTGAATCCTTGCGTCCGGGCAAGCTCGAGTGCGCCGCGCGCCAGCAGCGAGCCCACGCCTTTGCCCGCCAGCGCCGATGGAACTTCGGTGTGGACAAAAGTGCGAATTCCGGCGGTCGTGCGATATGTTACGAAGGCGGCGACGCCGTCCGTTATGAGTTCGTAACGGTTCGCCGCCTTATTATCCGTCACCGCGTTCGACATGGCCGATTTCCTCCCTGTACGATCCCACCTTACTTCATTGGCGCGCCGACATGAATTCCCGCGACCCCGTCATCGAGACCGAAAGATTGCTGCTCCGCCGCATGCGCATGGACGACGCGGACGCGCTCCATGCGGTTTTCCGCGATCCGGAAGCGATGCTCTATTGGTCAAGCTTGCCGCACGCCTCGCTCGCACAGACGCAGGAGTTCATGGCGCGCACGATCGAAAGCTGCGAAGCGGGAGAGGCGGACGATTTCGCAGTGATCTACGAGGGCAGGGTGGTCGGCAAAGCGGGTGTGTGGCAGGCCGACGAGATCGGTTTCATTGTTGCGCGCGACCTCTGGGGCAAAGGGATTGCAGGCGAAGCGGTGGCCGCGGTGATCGCGCGCGCGTTTGCGCAAGGCCGCGCACGCTTGCGCGCCGACGTCGATCCGCGCAACGCGCGCTCGCTCAAGCTCCTGAAGAAGCTCGGCTTCCGCGAAACGGGAACGGCCCAGCGCACCTACCAGATCGGCGATACCTGGACCGACAGCGTCTATCTGGAATTGCGCGCGCTCTAGCTTGGCGCGCCTGGCCGCGCAATCCGCGCAAAAGGCACGCAAACAATCGCCGCAAGCGTCAGAACCGCCACGAGCAGCCACGCGTCGTTCATCGCCTGCACGAAGCTCGCATGTTTGACCATCGAGTCGAGGATGGCTTGCGTGTCGGGATCGAGTGGTCCCGAAGGACGATTGCGGAACAGCGCCAGCGGAATGCCCACGAGTTTTGCCGTGTCGATATCGCCGCGCTTGAGGAGGCCGATGATCGTCTGCGCGTGGACGGGCGCGCGACCGTAGATGACGCTGTCGATCAGCGCGATGCCGATCGCGCCGCCCAGATTGCGCATCAGGTTGAAGAGGCCGCTCGCGTCAGGCACCTCGGAGGGCAGGAGTTGTCCCAACGCAAGGCGCGTCGGCGGCAAGAGGCAAAACATGATCGCCACACCGCGGACGATCTGGGGCCAGAACATTCCCGCGAAATCCGTCTCGCGGGTTTGAAAAGCGCTGAGCCCGAGACCGACCGCGAACAGCGCAAAGCCGACAGCCGTCAGCAACCGCGCATCCACCCTGCGTTCCAGCGCGACCGCAACAGGCGCAGTCGCCAACTGGGCAATGCCCGTGACCAGCATGATCTTGCCTATTTCCAGCGCGTCGTGATCGCGCACATAGGCGAGAAACACCGGCATCATATAAGTCGAACCGAACAGTCCGATGCCAAGCACGAAACTGAGCATGCAGCCGACTGCGAAAGTGGGGTCCGCGAGCGTTCGTAGCTCGACAAAGGGTTTGCGGCGGCCGAGCGAACGGCGCACGAATGCGGCTCCGCTCAGCACCGAGATTGCGAGCAGTCCGCAGACAAGCGGCGAGAGCCAGCCGCGCTCCGGCGCCTCTTTCAGCGCGATTTCCAAAGCTGCCAGCGCGAGCGCCATGCAGCCGATGGAGACGATATCGAGCGAACGCATTTCACCGGGCGACGGCCTTTCCGTCGGCAGGAACACCGCGGCCCCCAACGCCGATAACACGCCCGGCGCGACATTGATCAGGAAGAGCCAGTGCCAGGAATAGGTCGCGGTGATCCAGCCGCCCACAATGGGACCGACCGTCGGCGCAAGCACGGCGAGAACGCCGGCGATGGTGGTCGCGATGGCCTGCCGTCGCGCGGGAAACAGCAGGAACACGGCAGTGAAAACGGCCGGGATCAGCGTTCCGCCGGCGAAGCCCTGCAGCACGCGCCACGCCAGAAGCGCATGGAAGCTGCTGCTGGCCGCACAACCGATCGACGCGACGGTGAAGATCGAGATCGTCACCACGAACAGCCAACGCATCGTCAGAAGTCGCGTCAGAAATCCCGTGAGCGGTATGGCGATGACTTCCGCGATCAGATAGGCGGTCTGTATCCAGCTCATCTGATCGCGCGGGATACCGAGTGCGCCCTGGATCGTCGGCAGTGACGTCGCCACGACCTGCACGTCCAGGATCGCCATGAACATGCCGACGCACATCATGGCGAAGCCCGCCCACGCGCCGGCTCCGATCCTGTCTTCGTCAGGCGGAGAGATCGGACGCTCCCCGAAGTGCCGCGTTTTCAGCGGAAATTCGAATCCAGAGGGCAAACCCGTTCAGGACGGAAAATACGAGTGCGTAGAGCGGCAATCCGAAGGCGAGCGGCAAAATTGCGATCTCTCCCACGACAACCACATAATTGGGATGATCCAGGAATCTGTACGGACCGGCCTTCACCAAGGATGCACCGGGCATGACGATGATGCGGGTCGTCCAGCGCGTTCCAAGCGTCGCCAGGATCCACACGCGCAAGACCTGCAATATTGCGAACATGGCGAGCCAGCCCCATTGGACGGGACGATTCCAGCCCAGCAGCCATAAGCCCGCCAGCCATGCCAGGTGAAGTGCAACGATCAGGGGATAGTGCCGGGGTGCATGTTCCTGCGCGCCGCGCGCGAGCAACAGCGCCGTGTTGCGCCTGGCGAGCAGCAACTCGGCAACCCGTTCCGCGGTGACGAACGTCAGAACGGCAATGGCGGCGATCACGCGGCTCTCTTCAGCGATACGCAGCTTGTGCTGAATCCCGGCCCCATCGCCATCATGACGGAACGGTGCGGCAGGCCCACGCGCAAAGCCTGTTCCAGGACGAAGAGTACGGTGGGTGCCGACATGTTGCCGTAGTCGCGAAGAACGGCGCGTTCATGGTCGAGCGCACCGGGGGCGATGCTCAATGCTTTCTCCAGCGCCAAAATCACTTTCGTGCCGCCCGGATGGCAAATGAAGCGATCCACGTCGGGCATTGCGATGCGGGCACGTTCCAGGATTTCCAAAACCGCCGGGCCGATATTGACCTCCGCAAAGGCGGGGATGGACTGGGCAAAGACCACTTCGAATCCCTGAGAGTCCATGTCCCAGCCCATGATGTCGAGCGTATCGGGCCAGGTATATTCTCCGCTGGCTTCGATGTCCGCCACGCCGCCGTCGCCGGCGCGAAGGACGCATGCAGCGGCGCCGTCTCCGAAAAGGGCCGTGGCGATAATGTTCGCCTTTGTGAGTTCGTCCAGCCGGAACGCCAGCGTACAAAGCTCCACCACGACAAGCAGCACATTGGAGCCGGGCTGCGCTTTGGCCAGATGCGCCGCTATTGCGAAGCCCGACGCGCCGCCCGCGCAGCCAAGTCCGAATATCGGAACGCGCTGGACATCCACACGAAATCCCATCGCCTTCGCGGCGCGCGCCTCGAGACTGGGTGTCGCAATTCCCGTGGACGATACGGTGACCACCGTGTCGATCTCATGGGCTCGCAGATGGGCTCTCTCAAGAGCCTTGTTCGCGGCCTCGATGAAAAGTGCCTGGCCCTCTTCAAGATAAACGGCCGTCCGTTCCTTCCAACCGCGCGGCTCGGAGAACCATTCGATCGGGCGAACGGAATGACGTTTGTCAATTCCCGCGGAATGAAATACGGCGGCCATGCGATCGAACGCGTCATATCGCGTGCCGAACATTCTGCGCGCTGCCTTGGCGGCATCGTCCTGAAGAACAATGTGCTTCGGGACCGCGGTCGCGAGCGAAATCAAGCTTGCAGATCGACTCAAAGGGGCGCCTCAGCCGGGTGCGGGAGCGAGCCCCCACAGATATGAACGTCCGGCATACACAAAAGTTGCTTTTGGCAGGGAAGCCGGGGTTCGAAAGTCGTGTGAAAACCCGGAAAAACTCGGGCGGAGATAGCGGCATTCCTTAAGGCTTTTTTTTCCAAATCCCGCCAAGCTACCGCCGCCGTCAATCGGGGCTCTTCAATGGCCGCGCCCGCCGAATTCTGGGCGTCTGCGACGCCCGCCGCCGATATCGCCTCGACGTCCGACAGCTTTGCCTCCCTTGCCGAAAATCTGGCGGGAGTCGGCTATTGGAAGCTCGATGTCGCGACACAGGCCATCAAATGGTCCAAGGGTCTCTTTCGCATCTATGGATTGCCGGAAGGCCGCCAACCCGATCTCGAAAGTGCGATGGCCGCGGTCCATCCCGAAGATATCGAACGGGCTTACGATCTGCTTCACCAGGCGATTGCGGAGGGCCGCGATTATTCGAGCCAGGCTCGCGTCAGGCGCCCGGACGGTTCGTGGCGCCTCCTCAAGAATCAGTCCGTTTGTCTGCGCGACAAGGCCGGCGCCGTCGTCACGGTTCTCGGAACCATCCTCGATGTCACCGATATCCAACACGCGACCGAGACGCCTTATCTCAGCGATGCGCGCTATCGGCTGCTGGCCGAGAACGCGACGGAAATCATCCTGGAATTGACGACGGACGGGTTCATCTCCTTCGTCACGCCCACATGCCGCACGGTCCTGGGCTATGAGCCTCACGAATTGATCGGGCACCGGTCGCTGGAATTTACCCATCCTGCGGACGCAAAGAACGTCCTCAGGGCCATGGGCGAACTCATCGCGGCCGGTCCCGGCGCGGCCCCGGTCGCGGTTTCGTATCGCGCATTGCACAAGCAGGGGCATTGGGTCTGGCTCGAAGGTCAGCCCAAAGTCATATTCGACGATGTCACGAAGCAACCGCTCTCGCTGCAGGATATTCTTCGCGACGTCACCGCGCGTCGCGAAGCCGAGGATCGACTGAAGGAGAGCGAAGAGCGCTACCGGCTGCTGGCCGAGCAAAGCAAGGACGTCATTGTCCGTGTCCGCGCGGATGGCACAACGCTTTATGTTTCGCCGGGCTGCCGCGTCATGGGCTACGAGCCCGAGGAGCTGATCGGCACTACCGGTCAATCTCTTGTGCATCCGGAAGACCTCGAGAGCTTTATCGCCAACGGTCTGGAATTGCGGTCCGGGACCGATGTCACCATGGGGCGGCGGAGAGAACATCGATTCAAATGCAAGAACGGCGAGTGGGTGTGGCTTCAGGGAAATCCCACTGTGGTGCGGGACGAGCAGGGCGTTCCGCGTGAATTTCTGAATGTGCTTCGCGATGTGACGGAACGGCGCATTCAGGATGCGGCGCTGGCTGAAGCCAAAGTCGCGGCCGAAGCCGCGACGGCGGCAAAATCGGAATTCCTGGCCAATATGAGCCATGAATTTCGCACACCGCTGACGAGCATCATCGGGTTTTCCCAATTGCTCAAGGGGCAACCCGAGCTGTCCGCGCAGTCCGCCGGCTTCGTCGACAGCCTGGCGCAGGCAAGCCACGCGCTTCTCGCAGTCGTCAACGACGTTCTGGATTTTTCAAAACTCGAAGCCGGTCAGATCGCGATCGCGCGCGAGCCGGGCTCGCCGGGCGCAATCGCAACCGATGCGATTCAACTGTTTGCGCCTCTGGCGGAGACGAAGGGCATTGCGCTCAATCTCGAACTCGGCGCACTTCCCGATACGGCCCTCATCGACGGTGCGCGCCTGCGCCAAATCCTGCTCAATCTGGTCGGCAATGCCGTCAAGTTCACGGAAAAGGGTTCCGTCACGGTGAAGGCGGCCTTCGCGGACGGGCAGTTGCGATTCGAAATTTGCGACACCGGACCCGGCATTCCCGACGATCAACTGGGCAAATTGTTCAAGCGATTTTCCCAGATCGACGGCACCAGCCGTCGCACCTATGGCGGCACGGGGCTCGGACTTGCGATCTGCAAGGGTCTCGTCGATGCCATGGACGGGTCGATCGCGGTGCAAAGCAAGGACGGCGAAGGGTCCAGGTTCATTGTTCGGATTCCGGCTGCGATCCCCAAGACCTCCTCGGCGTCGCCCGCGACGGAGCCCGACGGTACAAATTTCGGTGATCTTCGAATCCTCGTTGCCGACGACAACAGGGCCAACCGCATATTGATCGGAGCCATGTTGCAGCCGCTGGGCGTTCAAGTGAGTCTTGCGACAACCGGCCGCGAGGCAGTGGTGTCGGCTGCGGCCGAGCGTTTCGATGTGATTTTGATGGATCTCCATATGCCGGAAATGGACGGCTATGACGCGGCGCTTGCGATTCGCGATGGCGCAGGTCCCAATGCCGGTGCGCCCATTCTGGCATTTACCGCGGATTCCGCCCTTCGTCCCGAGCGCGACGGCACGACAAGATTGTTCGACGGAATCGTGCGCAAGCCGATGATGCCGGATGCGCTGATCGCCGCGCTCGGCAAGGCAGCCGGGATATTCGCGGAGACACCCGGCGGCGAGGTCCCGAGCCGCGCCCGCAGCGCCTGAGACAGCCGAGCCCGCGTCAAAGTCCCTGCGTTGTTCCATCGATCCCGGCAGGCCTTTCCTCGCCCCGATTTGGGCAGTTGCCTTGCGCATTCATCGCTGCAACGATAGGCACGGATTTGCAGCTTCTGGAGAGCCAGATATGAAATACGGCATCGACTATCGCATTCTGAAAAAAGGGGCGGACCACCCCGTCGACAACACCACGATGGCCCGCCCCGTGGACGTCGAAGTCGATGAAACGCAATTCGCGCTGGTCCCGGTCGTGGGCGACTATGTCGACATGGAGGGCGAGAACGATATGCGTAACATTCCCATCCATGGTCGGGTCAAGAGCCGTCTGTTCCGCTATGTGCTCGGCTATTGCTACGTGACAATCATCGTCGAAGAAACGGACGAGGACTGGGCCAAACTCGGGCTCTGAGTTCGGGCCCTGAACTCAGGCTCCGGTGGCTCCGGCGGCGCGCGCCGGGCGTGATCCGGGCGGCCGCGAATTCTTGCGAATTCGCTGCGATTTGCCCTGAAGTTCCATACAACCGCTCATCAGAGCTTAACGGGGCAGACGGTAAGGTTTGCCCAGTGTTCGTTGGGTGTTCGAAGGGCGGCCGCCGGCAACGAACTCTTGAGCGGCGGGATCAGTACGTCATGACAGCCCCATTGCGGTCCGACCCTTTGCGGTTCGACGAATCGGCGGTTTCGGCGCAAGCAGCCCTGCTGCTGCTCGAAGCCCGCGCGCGCGAGTCGGGGCAGGAACTTGCCGCCTGCGCCGACGCGGGCGAAGACGTGCTGCATTTTCTGGCGTTGAACGGCGCCGTCGCCACGCGCAGCGCCGTGGCCGCCAACCCCGCAGCCGGCGCGAAGACCAATCTCGCTTTGAGCGCAGACTGCGAAGAAGGCGTACGCGTCAGCCTGGCGGACAAGATCGGCAGGTTGTTGCCGGGATTGCTCAGTTCGGAAAGCGAGCATTTGCGCGAATTGACGCTTGCCACACTGAACGCGCTTTCGCAGGACAAGGCGCCGGCCGTGCGCGCCATCCTCTCCGAAGCGATCAAGCATATGGATTGCCTGCCCAAGCCGATCGTGCAGCGGCTTGCGCGCGACGTCGAAGCGCTCGTTGCGCTGCCTGTTCTCGAATTCTCGCCCTTGCTGGACGATCAGGATCTTCTGGAAATCCTGGCCGCCGCGCGCGCCACCGACGTGTTCTGCGCCGTCGCCCGCCGCAAGGAGCTTTCGCTCGATGCTTCCGATGCGATCGTGGCGACGCTCGACACAAAGGCCGTAGCCACGCTGATCGGCAATGAATCGGCCAAGCTCCGCAAAGCCACGCTCGACAAGATCGTCGTGCGCGCGGCTGAAGTGGCCGAGCTGCAATATCCGCTGGTATTGCGCGCCGATTTGTCCGTTTCCCTGATCCGCAGGATTGCATCCTTTGTCGGCGCCGCGTTGATCGAAACGCTGGCGGCCCGCGACGGCCTGGACGACGAAACCCGCGCGAAATTGAAAAGCGAACTGAAGGCGCGGATCGAAGAGGAAGCGGCGGACGACAAGACGCCTAGTAGGGCCAAAGCGGCCGGCAAGGACATCGCGCTTCCCAAGAAATTCGACGAGGCATTCGTCGAGGCTGCGGCGGATGCCGGCCAACGGGACTCGATCGTGGCGGCTCTCGCCAAAATGGGTCGTATCGATACCGATATCGTGCGCAAGGTTCTGGGCTCGGGCTCCGCGAAAGCGCTCACCGCGCTTGCCTGGCGGGCGGGGCTCGGCATGCGCACCGCCTTCAAAATTCAATGCGCGATCATGCATCTGCGCGGCGGCGAACTTCTCTACGCCCGCGGCGGCTCGGCCTATCCGCTGAGCGAAGACGACATGCGCTGGCAGCTCAAATATATCGGTGTCGCAGACTAGAACCCGATCCGGGCCAGGATCCGCCCGCGCCTGGGAACGCGTTTTCCCGCGCTGCTTGCCCAATTTCGGGCGCTCCTACATTCCACCCTCGAATTGGTTTATGCTCCCGGGCGGTCGAAGGCACCAATGGGAGAGCGACAATGAGAAAATACCTCTGGGCAGCCCTGGCGCTTCTCGTGAGCGTGCCCGCCATGTCGGCGGACAATGTCGTGACCTATCACAATTCCATATTCCGCAACGGAGCCTACCGGGTGCCCGGCCTGACGCTGGCCGCCGCCGCGAACATACGTGCCGAGACGGTGTTCAAGACCGCGGTGACGGGAAACATCTACGCCCAGCCGCTTTACTATCGCGCGGAAGGCGCCAGCCACGGGGTCGTGATCGTCGCCACCGAATCGAACAGCGTCTATGCCCTGGATGATCGCTCCGGCAAAACCGTTTGGAAGACACAGCTTCGCGCCTCCGTGCCGCTTTCCGATCTGCCTTGCGGCAATATCGATCCCGACGGGATCACGGGCACGCCGGTGATCGATCCGGTGGCGGGGGTTGTCTATCTCGATGCGTTGACCAAGACGAGCGCTGGTCCGCGGCATATGGTCTATGCGCTTTCGCTCACCGACGGGTCGATCGTCCCGAATTGGCCGCTCGATATCCAGATGGCGCTCGCCTCTGCCGGCGTCACCTTTTCCTCGTCGACGCAAGGCGAGCGCAGTGCGCTCCTGTTGTCCGGCAACGACCTCTATGTGACCTATGGCGGCAATTACGGGGATTGCGGCACCTATAACGGCACGGTCGTTCAACTCCAGACGCAGACGCCCCAATTGCTCGCAAGCTGGCAGACGCGCGCAAACGGAGGCGGCATCTGGGCCCAGGGCGGCATTGCCGGAGACGGAAATTCGCTGTTCGTCACAACCGGCAACACCATGGGCGCAAGCCATTGGATGGATGGCGAAGCGATCATCCGCCTGCGCCCCGGTCTCGTTCATTCGACCAACAGGAACGATTACTTCACCCCCTCGAACTGGAAAGATCTGGACAATAGCGATGAGGATTTGGGCGGCACGGAAGCGCTTCCCATCTCCATCCCGGTTGCGGGCTCCAAACCGGCCTTGCGGGTTATCGCATTCGGCAAGGACGGCAACGCCTATCTGGCGGATCGGACGCATCTGGGCGGCATCGGCGGCGCGATCCAGGTGATGCCGGCCTCGTACGACGCGATCAGAACCGCGCCGGCTGTCTACCAGGGCACATCCACCACCATGGTGGCGTACACCAATTCCGGCGACAGCCAGTGTTCGTTCAACAACGTGACCATGCTGAACGTGGCCGCAAGCGGCAGCGCGCCGATGTCGTTCGCGTGGTGCGCGGCGCTCAACGGCGCAGGTGCGCCGATCGTCACCACCACCGACGGCACGTCAAATGCGATCGTGTGGGTGGTGGGGGCCGAAGGCGACAACATGCTTCACGGCTTCAACGCACTGACCGGCGCGGTCGTATTCTCGGGCACGGGCACGCAGATGAACAACCTCAATCACTTCGCCACGATCCTCGTGGCGCGAAGCCGGCTCTATGTTGCAGCCGACAACAAGGTCTATGCGTTCGCGTTTTAGTGAGATGCCGGTTCGGCGCGGTGAAGCGCGGCGTGCGCTTTGCTGTGCCGGAACTCGCCCGGGCTCGCCCCGAAATGGCGGCTGAATTCCCGGTTGAAAATGCTCTTGGATCGGAATCCCGATTCATGCATGACGACCTTGATCGGTTTGTCCGGGTGCTCCACCAGCAAGCGGGCGGCCGTCCTGGCGCGCGAGAAGTTCATATAGGCCGAGAAGTTCATGCCGTGGCGCGCATTGATGAGCTGCGACACCTGCCTCGCCGGCGTATCGAGCAGGACGCCGAGTTCGGCGAGAGCGAAGTCGGGGTCGAGATAGGGCTTGCGGTCTTCGAGAAGCTGCGCGAGCCGGCGATCCAGGCCATCGAGATCGATGTCTTCCAGCGCCGAAACCGCATATTTCACATGAGAGCCCGGCACGCTCAATAAGTCGGGACGGCGGAGCGCCGTCAGCAGAATTTGACAGGTCAACAGAAAGAGCACGCCCAGAACGAAAAGATAGGGCAGCCCGTCGCGGAACGACGACGTACCCGTCGCCTGAAGCACGATGACGAGCCGGAGAGAGCCCGCCGCGAGAAGCATCATCATGAGCGTGATCAGGAATTGCTGGCGCGCGACCGGAGCGTAGCCCCGAAAGTGCTTGAATATGTTGTACGCCGCGAGCCCGAGATAGCCGAACCAGCACGCGTTCACATAGAGATCCATCGACGGCAGCAATCCGGTCATCCACGCCAGCGTGCCCAGGAGCGCGGGTGCCATGTGCAAAAGATCGGATCGCCGCAACGCCCGCGCCGGGTGATGCAGTTGAACGACATAGAGGTAGACAATCGGCGGGACGAGCAGATCCAGAAACAACACCGCATCGGCGAGCCACAGCCAGCCCAGCGTGCCGATCAGCAGGTTGCCTGCCACCATGACAGCAAGGCAAGTCGTCAGACCTGCCAGTAGATAGAGTGCGGGCGGCCGTCGCGGGCTTGAAAGCAGAAAGACCGCGAACAGGATCAATTCGGCGCAAATCGTGCTTTCCAACACAAGTGCGATCAACTCACGCCAGGTCATGTCGCGATACCGATTTGGCTGCTCGCCGGAGCGTCGATCTGGGCCGAAAACGCGATTTCGAACCCAATCTTCCGTGCATTCCAGCGTAACCCGCCTAAGTCTCTCGCGCCAGAAGGAGCGCGACGTCGTCGTCGCTCCGTCTCGGCCGGCAAGCGTGGAAGCCGGCGCGATAGATCAAGGGAGTTCGCATGTTGGTCAGAACAAAAGGCATATTGGCCGCGTCGGCCGCTGCCGGCGTGGTTGTCGCCGCTCTGGTGATTCACGTATTGCTGGCCCAGCCGGCCATCGATCCGGCTTTAAGATGCAGGCTCGGCACATATGCACTCAACGATGGGCGGTTTCTCGCGATCAACGGTTTCGACGGCACGCCGCAGGACCTGAGATACACGCTTTCCAGCGGAGAGTACGGGCATCTCCTGCCGGGAAACGCCGCCGGCGCATACACGCTCTCGGCGCCTCCCGTGCCGCCTCAAGGCGCGGAACCGGCCTACGGATCCGTCTCCTTCACCGATTGCGCCGCGGGCAAAGTGATCTTCCGGGAAACGGGCCGACCCGTTGTGACCGGCGCATATGTGCCCTGGAAAGTCATCGACACGTTCTTCGACAGTGCGGGCACACGGTTGCATGGCAAGCTCGTGCTTCCGGTGGATGGCAAAGCCAAGGCCATCGTGGTGTGGGTGACGGGATCCGACGACGATCCCGAAACAGACGACGCCTATTGGCAATACGTCTTGCCGTTACACGGCATCGGCGTCTTCGTTTACGACAAGCGCGGCACGGGGCAGTCGCAGGGATCATTGTCGGCCGACTTCTATGTTCGCGCGGCTGATACCGCCGCCGCGGTCCAGGATGTGCGCAAACTCGAACCGGCGGTGACGCGTATTGGCGTGTTTGGCGGAAGCCAGGGTGGCTGGGTGGTGCCCCTCACGGCCACAAAAACCGATGTTGCGTTCGTGATCGTGGGATATGGCCTCGCCGAAGGCGTCACGGCGCAGGACAGCGAGGAGGTCGAAGAAGAGGTCCGCGCCGCAGGCTACGGCGATGTCGACATGAAGAAGGTGCGTGAAATCACAGAAGCGACCACGCGCATCGTCGCCTCCGGCTGGCACGATGGCTGGCCGGAATTCGCGGCGCTCAAGGAAAAATATGCAGGCGAACCCTGGATCAAGGCGATCGACGCGGAGAACGGTTATACGGGCCTGCTTCTTCGCACCTCCTATCCGACGCCGATCGTACGCCTGATGGGACCGCTGCTCGATAAGCATGTCAGCTTCGGCTACGACCCGCGTCCCGTCATCGCGACCATTGCTCCGCCGCAATTGTGGCTTCTCGGCGGGTTGGACCACACCACCCCGAACGCGAAAACCATCGGGATATTGAAAACCATCCAATTGCAGAAGCGCGCCCTCGATATTGTTGTCTACAAGGATGCGGATCACGGCCTCGCCGAGACGTTTACGTTCGGCGGCATCACGCGCCACCGTTACCCCGGCGATCTCACCGATGTCGTCGCCCGGTGGATTCTTTCGGGGAGGCTTCCCGATCCATCCGACAAGCTGAAGGTCTGGCCGAACACACGCAGCGTTGTGACGCCATGAAAACGCTGCGCGCGATCCTTGCACTCGCGTTCGCACTGATGGCCGGCGTACCGGCGCTGGCAGGGCCGAATGCGTCGCTTACGCTTCTGACCGGCGCCAACGTCGTCTCGCTGACGGACGGTTCGATTGCGATGGACCAAAAGATTCTCGTGCACGGCGACAGGATTGCGGCCGTATTGGCGAACGGCGACAAGACATACGACCGTGTGCACACTGTGCGCTTGAACGGCGCCTATGTGCTGCCCGGCTTCACCGACTCGCACGTTCATCTGCCCACGGATGCGATTTATCGCGCGTTCGGTTCCAATGCCCACATATCTCTGTCGGAACAGGCGCGCGCGCTGGCGCCGTTTCTCGCCAACGGCATCACGTCGCTCGTCGTGATGTCGGGTGCGCCGGATCTGTTGACGCTCCGGGACGCCATCGATGCGCACACGATCGTGGGACCGCGGCTGGTCGTGGCCTCGCCGATGATTGCCGCCGATCATCCGGTCCTGCCGGCCCCCATGACGTTCTCGGTGTTGACGGCGGAGGCCGGCCGCGCGGCCGTCGACCGGTTCGCGCGTCAAGGCTACGACTTCATCAAGACGCGCGAAGACGTCCATCCCGATGTCGAAGCCGCGATGATCGCGGAAGCCAATGCGCTGAAGTTGCCCCTCTTCGGGCATGTGCCGAATGCTGTGAAGAGCTTCAACGATCTGCTGCAGCCGTCCGGCTTCAATTTCGCGCATCTGTATCTGCTGCTGGATTTCGCCCCCTACAATCCCAGCGATCCCTCCGCTCTGGTGGATCTTCTGGTTCGCAGTCACGCGGCGGTCATGACCACCATGAGCGTCCATGAAAACATTCTGGCCAAGGACCGCGACTATCAGGCCACTCTCAACGCGCCGGGAGCGCAATATCTTGATCCCGCGCTCTATCAATTCTGGACCAATTATCCGTTCCAGGCCGGCGATCCGAAACCGATCGAGCGCGATCTCGAACGCCAGAAGCAGCTTGTCCGGCGCCTCGTCGACGCGGGCGTGCCGGTCCTCCTGGGCACGGATACGGGCAATCCGACCATCGCACCCGGTTACAGTTTTCCCGAAGAACTCAAACTGCTGGTCGAAGCGGGCCTGTCGCCGTTGCAGGTGCTGCAATCGGCGACCGAAACGCCCGCCCGGATTTTTGCGCGTCTTCATGGCGAAGGCTGCATCGAAAAAGGCTGCCGGGCCGATCTCGCCGTCTTTGCCGCCAATCCGCTTCTCGACATTCACAATGTCTCTCAGCTTCGCGGCGTGATGGTGGGCGGCACGTGGCTCGATGAGCACGAACTTCAGATCATGCTGATGGCCGCACGACGCCATCCGGTCGCCGGCGACGTCTTTCGACACGTCACACCGTAAAGCCGCCATGCGACAGCGGCAGCGTGCGAATGCGCTTGCCCGTTGCCGCGAAAATCGCGTTGGCGAGCGCGGCAGCGGCGGGAGGAACGGGCGGTTCTCCCGCGCCGCCGATCGGCTCGCGCGGCGACTCCAGCACCTGCACATCGATCCGCGGGATCGAGCGCAGCCTGAGGATGGGATAGGAATCGAAATTGGTCTGTTCGACACGCCCGTCTTTCAACGTAATCGCTTCGCCGAGAGCGGCCGACAATGCGAGGATGATGCCGCCTTCCGCCTGCGCGATGACTTGATTCGGATTGACCGCGGTCCCCACATCGATTGCGCAGCACACGCGATGCAGCGTGATCTTGTTCGCCGCGTCCACCGAAAGCTCGACGATTTCCGCGACGACGGCTTCCCAATGCGCGCTGCGGAAGAATGCAACACCCTGGAAATGGCCGCTCGGCGGCCGTCCCCAATCCGCCATCCCGGCGACAGTGTCGAGGACCCGCAGCTGGCGCGGTTTGCCCGCCAGGAGTTTCCGGCGATAGGCGAGGGGGTCGAGGCCCGCACCATGCGCGATCTCGTCGATGAGAGACTCCAGAATGAAGGTGTTGATCGACGCATCGACCGAGCGCCAGGCGCCGATCGGCAACGGGCAGACGAATTCCTTCTGCCGAACGACCAGATCGACGTCGTAATTTTCTGCGAGCCCTTCGGTCGCGGTGTCGTTGGTCGTGGCGCCGGTCGCTTCGATGGCCTCCAGCCCCAATTCGGAATTGAGCGCGATCCGCATGCGGCAGATGCTGGCGGGCCGATAGAAATCATGCGTCATGTCTTCTTCGCGGGTCCAGATCAGCTTGACCGGAACTTTGGCCGCTTTCGCCACCTGGGCCGCCAGCACGCCGTAATCGGTTTTCAGCCGGCGGCCGAAGCCGCCTCCCACTTTTGTCGTATGCAGCACGATCGCACTCTTGGGCATCTTCAATGCCGCGGCGAGATCGTCGCGCATGGTCTTCTGATTCTGCATCGGAGCCCAGAGCTGGCAGGCCGTTTCCGTGACATATGCCGTGGCGTTCATCGGCTCGATCGGCGAATGGGAGAGGATCGGCAAGCGATACTCCGCCTCCACGATTTTTCCGGCGGTTCGAAATTTCTCGCCGACGCGCCGGACGACGGCGTCCTTGTTTTGATCGTCCGATGTCTGGATCACGGAAGCGGGATCGCCGATGCTTGCGGTCAGCATGGCGAACAGGGCGGCGTCGCTTTCGATTGCCCTCGGTGCGCGCGTCCAGCGCGGATCGAGCGCGTCGAGGCCTTTTTTCGCCGCGACGAAATTGCGCGCCACGACGGCGACGGCGCTTTCAAGCTTGACGACCTGTTCGACACCCTTGACCGCAAGGGCCGGCCCGCCGTCGACCGCTTCGAGTTTTCCGCCGAAAAACGGGCACTGCGCCAGGGTCGCGATGCGCATTCCGGGGATTTTGACGTCGATTCCGTAGATCGCCCGGCCGTTGACCTTGTCCGGGATGTCGAGCCGCGCAATCGATTTTCCGATCAGCTTGCGCGCGGCGACGGGCTTCGGCGCAACATGGACCGGAATCGGCAGACGAGACGCGTCGTTGGCCAGCGCGCCGTAGGATAGCGTCCGCCCTGTCGGCACATGCACGACTGTTCCGTTTTGCGTAGAGCAGTCGGCCGCAGGCGCATTCCAGAATTTGGCCGCCGCCGCCACAAGCATCGCGCGCGCCGCGGCGCCGGCCTCGGAGACCCGCGCAAACAATTGGCGAATCGAACCCGAGCCGCCGGTGTAGTAACTGTCGGCATGGACGAAATAGGCGTCCGTCACGGGCGCCATCTCGACGCGGATTTTCGACCAGTCCGCGTCCAGTTCGTCGGCGACGATCTGGGCCAGTCCCGTTTGCGCACCTTGCCCCAGATCGCTCGACACCACCCGAATGGTCGTGACGCCGTCCGGCGCGATGGCGAGCCACATGGTGAGCGCGCCGGCACCGATCACCGGGCCGCGCGTGCAGGCATCGATTCCGAGCACGAGCCCGGCACCCGCCGCGCCGCCCGTCAGCAGCACCAGCCGCCGCGACAATCCGGCCGCCGTCTTACGCTCCGTCTTTGCGACGCCGCTCATGTTCTTCAAGGCTCCAAGGTCGCCGTCAAAGGCCTACTGCACGGTGCAGCGCTCCCTGGCGCAGAGCCAATTGAGAACTGTCGCACTGAGCTGTTCGTCGTAGGGCGCAGCGCCCTTGTTCCTGGTGCGCAGATCGAAGGCGTGTTGCGGCGTGCCCGCGTCGTCGAAATAGTGATCCATGCCGGGCACCAACTGCAATGTCGCGGCGCCGGGATGAATTGCGTTCACGATATCGACGATCCGCTGATGGTCGTCTTCGGCGGTGATGAAGTCGGCCGTGCCATATATCGCAAGGAGCGGGATATCGAGCCTGAGCCAGGGCTGGGCGACGTTGAGTTCCGCGGCCTCCTGCATGTAGCTCGCCGGCGCGGGATAGGCGTTCAGGTCTTTGCAGGCGGGCTGCGCGCGCTCGATATCGGCTTCCGCGCGCTTTTCGATGAGGAGCTGATGCATGCAGACCTCCTTCAAGGCGATCGTTGCGTCGACTTGGTCCGGGGGCCGTCCTTCCAGCACGAGTTGCCGGCGCAAGTTCAGCAATTCGTACTCGATCCAGTTGCGGCCGACTCCGTCGGCGACGATCAGGCCCGCAAGCTTTTGCTTTTCCGCGATGCGCGGCGCCATCAGCGTTCCGATGCTGTGGCCGAAGAGATAAATGCGATCGGGATTCACGTGCGGATAGTGCCGCAATCGATCCAGCGCCGTTTCGTAGCTGTGCATTTCCGCGAGCAGGTCGACGCTCATGCAAGGCGGCCCCTGGCTGTCGCCCATTGCGCTCTTCTCCAGCCGCATGACGACGAACCCCCGGCGGCTCAAATCGTGCGACAAGCGCATATAGGCGTTCTGGGTATCGAGCGGATTGTCGATCGAATAACAGCCGATGCCTCCCAGTATCAAAATGGCGGGACGATCGCGGTCCTGTCCGTCCGGCACGGTGAGCAGCGTTCGCCGCAGACTGCCGTCCACACGGATGGCTTGATAAAGCGTCTGCACGCCGGAATCGCTTTCATACGGCGCGGGCCGCAGAACGACCGGCAGCACGATCGCAGAATTGCCGCGCCGGACATTAAACGGGATCGCCGTCCCGTTCGGCTGTGCGCCGATGAAGGGCAGGAATTCCGACGGCGCGCGCATGGCTCGACCGGCAACGGCCGTGACGATGTCGCCGACGCGAAGGCCCGCGCTCTGGGCAGGACCGCCCGGTATCAGGTAGCTGATTTGAACGCCGCCATCGGCCTCGGCGACGGCGGCCCCCAATACCGAATGGCGGGGAAGCGTCGCATCGCCGGCCGGCGCGCTGGTGGAAAACGCGGCAATCGAGGCGCAACACAGGACGAGGCTTGAAATCCGATGCAGCGCCGCTCTCCAACCGCGACGCGTTCGAGTCCCGCGCATCTGCGTCTCCCGCCTGGTCCGGCTCCGCATATGCAAATCTAAAGCTCCGGCATAGGGCTTGTCAGCGACACGCAGGGGACGACGCGCCTTTGCAGTTCACGTCTTCGTTATCGCCCGTTTGGACCGATGCCGGATTGCACAATACTGAAATTGCATCGCGCCCCGGATTGGTGTCGGGGTTGAAATTGGCTTTGCGCAAGCGGACCTTCCGCCCCCGAGATTGCCGGGGTCACTGCGATCAAAGCGGGGAAAACAATGGTTCGTTCAACCGGCCGGAAGATCGCGGCCTGTGCCGCCGTCTTCGCCATCGCGCTTCTTTCGTCTGCGGCCGCGCCGCCGCCGACAACGGATTGGCGAAAGGAGGTCGATGCCGTCGTCGCGGCCATCGAGAAAAACCACCCCGAACCGTTCAAGTGGATTGCGCGCAACGCTTTCGAACGCGACGCGGCCGGATTGCGCCGCGAAATGCCGCGCCTGAGCGAAGCGCAAGCGTTCGACCGGCTGGCCCAGCTCGTCGCCGAACTGAAAGACGGCCACACGACCCTGACACCCGACGGGCGTCCCGCATTCGCGCTGTGGTTTCCCGTCCGGTTCTACGAATTTACCGACGGTCTCTATATCACGGCCGTGGGTCAGGATTATCGCCAGCTGGCGGGCGCGAAGGTTCTGCGCATCGGCGATCTGCCGGCCGAAGACGCGGCCAGGCGCGCCAGTTCCGTCTTCGGCGCCAACAACGAATTCGGCGCCAGGGAAAATATCTTCGCGCTGGCGAACGGACGGATCCTGCAGGGCCTGGGCGTCATTGCCGATCCCATGCATCTTCCCCTGACGGTTCAACTCCGCGACGGAACGCAAACCCAAATCGTTCTGGCGGCCTACGACAGCGGCGACTCGTCGTTCGACTGGCGCTTTCGAAGCGAGGTTTTGGGTCCCCGCGCCTATACGCCGAACGCCAGGAATGTGGATTATGTCACCGCGTTCAATCGCCCGTCGCAGGACTTTCGCGACAACGTGCGCAACGATTTCCCGCTCCATCTGCGGCAGCGCAGCTACTACCTCGCCGCGGACGTTCCCGACCACGACGCCTATTATGTGCAGATCAATTTCATCGCCGACGATCCGAAGGAGAATTTCGCCGCATTCACGAAACGATTCATGACGGAACTGGATTCCCACCCGAGACGGCGTCTCATTGTCGATCTGCGCTACAATCCCGGCGGCGACGGTTCGAAGGCGGTGAAATTCATTCACGAATTCATCAAGCGGGAAGATAACCCGCCATGGAAGGAGCTCTATGTTCTCACGGGCCGGAAATCCTTCAGCGCCACCATCATCTTCCTGAGCGCGTTCCTGACGCATACGAATGCCATTCTCGTGGGCGAGCCTGAAGGCGCGGGGCTCAACCACGACGGCGACGCGCAGGCGTATCAGCTTCCCGGCGGACTGACGCTGCAATGCGCGACGCTGCGGCATGAATTGTCGCGATCCGACGACACGAGCACGATCATTCCCGTCGACATTCCCGCACCCTTCGATTCGCAATCCTATTTCGGCGGGAAGGACCCCGCGCTCGACCTGATATTTTCGGGAGAGGATTTGCGGCCGATCGATCTGATCGCGGCCGCGGACGGCGCGGCAGCCGCCCGCAAGATCTACGACGCGCGCAAGGCGCGCTGGAGTTCCGTTTCGTGGTGGCGGGCGGTTCGCGAAGCGCAATTGAACGACGTCGGCTACGACTATCTGAGAGCCAAAAAGATTCCCGAAGCGATTGCCACGTTCGAATTGAATGCGGACATATTTCCCGACGATTGGAACGTGTGGGACAGCCTCGGCGAAGCGCAGCTCGGAAGCGGCGATCTCGCCGCCGCCGAAACCAGCTACCGCAAATCGCTCAAGCTCAATCCCGCCAGTGAAAGCGGACAACACGCCCTGAAGACAATCGCCGCGCAACGGGCAGCCGGTCATTGAGAGCGGCGCCCGGCGGGACTTGTTAAGGCGACAATATCGGATCAGAATTCTCCCGGGGAATATCCAACGGCCATGGGGGACATATGAGCCGCAACGTCGCGACATCCGCGTTTTGCACTTTGCAGCGATGCGGGCGGTTTCGTCGCCGGTGCAGGCCGACACGCTATGTCTGACATGCGGCGGCGGAACATACGCCGTCGATCGATGACCTGCGTAAGCGCTATTTGTCTCTCACTCTCCAAAGGAAGTTTTGATTCCCGCTCATCGAATTGTTTCGTCCGGCCATATGGCCAGCTTCAGCAAGA